>BNUH01000043.1 GCA_025997215.1 Clostridia bacterium | reverse complement strand
CCTCCTTGCGCGTCCCCAGCGCGCCTATCCCCGGCGAACGTTCCTCGGCCTGGAATGCTCCTGTTTCCAATCTTGCGGAGTTGGAAACGACTGGGATTTCATCCGCAAATACTATCATACGAGGAGGGAATCGGATGACTGCGTTTGACACCCAAGCCCGAAAGAATCCACGCGTGGCTGCGTGGTTCAAACGCTTGGCTCGGAACTGGGATATGTATCTGTTGCTGTTGCCCGCGCTTGCCGCGCTGGTTGTGTTCAAGTACATGCCCATGTGGGGCATCCAGATTGCTTTCCAGAAGTTTAATATATTCCGCGGGATTGCAGGCAGTCCCTGGGTCGGTTGGGCCAACTTTGAACGTTTGTTCCATTCTAAGGATTTCTATATCGTACTGCGCAATACGCTGCTCATCAGCGCTATCCGCATATCGGTGCTGTTCCCGCTGGGGATATTTGTAGCGTTGCTCCTGAACGAGTGCCGCTGGATGCCTTTCAAAAAGATCACTCAAACAATCGTGTACATACCTCACTTTTTCTCTTGGATCGTGGTGGCCGGTATATTCACAACGCTGCTAAGCGGCAGTTCCGGTCTGGTTAACAAGGCGATTATCAGCCTAGGCGGTAAGCCGATCACATTTCTGACCTCTACCAGATGGTTTCGGTCAGTGATAATATTTTCAGGCGGCTGGAAAGAAGCTGGTTGGAACGCCATCGTGTTTATAGCGGCTATTGCAGGTGTTTCGCAGGAATTATATGAAGCAGCGAGGATAGACGGCGCGGGTCGGTTGCGCCAGATCTGGCACATCACGCTGCCAGGCATCGCGCCGACTATAGTGCTGATGTTCATACTGCGCATAGGTTCTCTGTTGGATGCCGGCAATGAGCAGATTCTGGCTATTTATAACCCTGTCGTGTATTCAGTCGCGGACGTTATTGGGACATATGTATATCGGATTGGATTGGGAAAGATGGATTACAGCTTTGGCACAGCCGTTGGGTTGTTCAACTCCGCAGTGGGATTCCTGTTGGTGATGACGGGTAACACACTCTCTCGCCGCGTTACGGGTTCCAGTATATGGTGAGGGCGGTGAAAGGCATGAAGCGCGGTATTCACCGCACGGTTGAGGACTGGGTAGTCGACATATTCGCGTACGGTTTGATGACTGTGTTTGCGATTGTTACATTACTGCCTTTCTTGAATGTGGTTTCAAAAGCGTTCAGCGCGGAATGGGCGTTGATCTCGAATCGGGTCACGTTCTATCCGCTGGATATTCAGTTTGGTACAATGAGGTATGTACTGCGCTCCAGTTTATTTACACTGTCGTTCCGTAATTCTGTATTTGTTACTGTCGTTGGCACAGTTGTGTCCATTGTAACATGCTGCTTGGCGGCGTATCCGCTGTCAAAGCGCGGCCTGCCGCTAAGGAGACCGTTGCTGGTCGCGTTTGTGTTCACGATGCTGTTTTCCGGCGGAATGATCCCCACATACCTGCTAATGAAGGATCTGCAGCTGACCAACTCGCTATGGGTGCTGATACTGCCCAGCGCGATCAACGTGTATAATATGCTCCTGATTAAGAATTATTATGAGTCAATACCGGAAAGTCTCGAAGAGTCCGCACGAATCGACGGCGCGACCAATATCACGATACTGTTGAGAATAATACTTCCCCTAGCGCTGCCAGTGATTGCGACCGTTTGCCTGTTCACGGCTGTCGGGCTGTGGAATGACTATTTCTCCGCAATGATCTATAACACGAAGAGCTCGGTCAAAACGCTGCCCATATACCTGCGCGACATCATTGTGGATAACATGGAAGATATGTCCAGTAAAAGCTCGGATGATCTGATGAACATGTTGCCCGAAGGGGTACGTTCCGCAACTATTGTCGCGTCAACACTGCCTATACTGGCTATCTACCCGTTTGTGCAAAAATACTTCATAAAGGGCGTTATGGTAGGCTCTGTAAAAGGTTGAGGAGGTTAAACATTATGACTTATCAGCTGGTGCGTGATATACCTGTCGAGGATGGTTGGGATGTGGTAGTCGCGGGTGGAGGACCTGCAGGTTCCGCTGCTGCGATATGCGCCGCGCGGTTAGGTGCAAAGGTTCTGCTTGTTGAGGCGATGGGCTGCCTGGGTGGAATGGGTACGTCAGGGTATGTGGCGGCGTTCGACCCGATGGCTGACGGTGAAAAATCATTGGTTGGCGGGTTTATTCGCGAGCTGGTCGAGACGCTTTACAGCCGTGGGTTTATGGTACCAGGCATTGATCCGGATAGCTGGCGGAAGCATTACCACAAATGGTCGGGGTTTCGGGTGGAAGGGCTGAAACTGGTGCTGGATGAAATGGCGGCGTCCGCAGGAGTTGAGGTACGTTTCTTCACGAAGGTAATAGACGCTGATTCGTCGGCACAATCTGGCGAGGTGCGCGGTATCGTAACCAACAGCATAGAAGGCTATAAATATATAAAGGCAAAGACATTCATCGATGCGACTGGCGACGCCGTATTATCGCAGCTGGCTGGCGCCGAGTATCGAGAAGCCGGGCGGGATACGCCGCATGCCATGCCGGCGACGCTATGCGCGTTGTTCGCGGGCGTCGATTGGTCGAAAGAGCCCGCGTTCGGCAGTCAATCGCTTGAAGGTGTGAAGAAACTGGAAGAGGAGTTCGCGTTAGGCAATTTTGAACAATGCGATCGGCTATTCGTGGGGTTGTGGAATCATGGCGAAACAACGGGTTACATGAATGGCGGACATATATTTGACTTAATCTCTACAAGCGTCCGTTCGTTGTCAGATGGTATGGCGACAGGTCGGCGTACCGCGCGCCAGTATGAGGCATTCCTGAAGAAATATTTCGCTAATTGTGAGAATCTGGAGCTGGTATCGACCGCGCCATTGATGGGTGTGCGTGAGTCTCGCCGCATCGTGGGTGAGTATGAGTTGACTTTCGCGGACTACATCGCACGTCGTCAGTTTCTGGATCAGATAGGGGTGTTTAACAAGTTCGTTGATATCCACATGTATGATTGCTCGCGCGAGGCCTATGACCGCATGATGGAAGAGAAGACTAAAACGGCGATATTGGGACATGGTGAGTGTTTTGGTATACCATATTCCATAATTGTGCCCAAAGGGTTCCGAAATTTGTGGACGGCGGGGCGTTGTAATTCAAGCGATGTTATGGTGCACGGATCGATTCGTGTAATGCCTGCGTGTGGTATGATGGGTCAGGCAGCCGGGAGCGCTGCGGTGCAGTCAATCCAAACAGGGCAAAAAGCCAATAACCTGAACACTAAAACTTTGGTAGAAACCCTGCGTGTGAATGGCGCCTACTTACCTCAAAAGGAGCCTTCTTTAACAATGACGAAAGCCTGATGGATAGACGTAGTTTTTTACAAGGGTTGCGCTGATACAATCATTATGTTTATGTCGAATGGGATCGTATGCATCGTTAGCCCTGCCTATTAATGAAGTAGTATCAATTCAAAGTATAAGGGAGGCGCGAAACGCCTCCCTCTTGGTCGTCACAGTCTAGAACGCGAACGGGTTTTCCTTCGCCCACGCGTTCATCTCATCCTTCATAGCCTGACCACCGTCGGCCATGTATTGCGCCACAAATCTGTCGAAGTCAGCGTCGCTCAGTTGTGGTCATACACACCTCCATAGCGCCGACATCGTTGTTTCGTCTACTCGCTCCCATGGGTAATCATGGCACGTGAAGTGTCCGTTTTCAGCGGTCTTGGCGTAGTCGAATTTTCGCAGGTGAAAGCGGTCTATGACAGCCGCCGGACGCAAATCGAATACGGAAAGAATCGCCTGGCGAAGGTTATCGTCGGGAACAGTGCCTGTACCGAACGTAGTTACATCAACGGCAACAGGACATGCCTTTCCAATGGCGTATGACAACGCCACTTCACACCGATGGGCGAGCTTAGCCATCACGATAGCCTTAGCGATATGCCTCGCCATGTACGCGCCGGTACGGTCGACCTTGGTTGGATCCTTACCGCTTAGCGCGCCGCCGCCATGACGGGCGAGGCCACCGTAAGTGTCACACATGAGCTTGCGTCCGGTCAGTCCGGTATGCCATGTTTTGAGGACTTCGACTTGCCGAGCGAAGATGTGATTCTCATTAACCCAGCTGGTACTTTCGTCGAAGGCGGACCCGCAGCTGATTGGATGTAACGAGCAAACGCCTGCGAGTACGCTTCAATGAGCCTGGGACTGAGGAACTTTTCGCAACCACGTTCCTTCAGCCACTGCCAAGTTTCAGCATACAATGCGTCCGCACCTAGCGGCTTACCGTCCTTTTGGCGTGCAGACAGATATTCGCTTGGTGGCGGCATATCTGTGCCGATAAGATCAGCGGCATCGGACAAATCGTCTGCTTCGGGTAATGTATCAGGCTGAAACGAGTATGGCTTGAGCGCCTTTGCAGATTTACCAGAGGCGAGCTTATCAACCAGAGTGGCTGGTTTCGTGCCCGCTTTTACTCGCCGACCGCCTCGATTGGTGCCGTCTTTAGCCATAAAACTCATCTCCTAGTCGGGGGCTGGGGTTAATGGGGTGTTTGCTACTATATATCAGTGAAACAGAACGCGACATCCAGCCGTGCGCTGATTCATTTTACAAGCCTAAGCCATAATAAGAGGGCAATTGGCCTGGCGTATACGGGTGTTGGACATAAGCGTCCGCGATTCAAACTGCCAGCCACCCTCTTATTGCGGCGTTCGTATTCAGCAGGTGGAACCATAGGGCACTGCCCTGCGTTCGAGTAACCCAGCAAATTGAATAGGCAACAAGAAACACGGTGGCAGCCGATTGCGACAATCAATCTTAGGAGGGAACAAGATGAACGTGGTTGGCATTGACGTATCAAAAGGTAAAAGCACTGCAGCAGCCGTGCAGCCGTTAGGTAAAGTTGTGATCTCACCGTACGAGGTTGCACATACCACTGACGCAATCACAAGACTGGTGGAAAGGTTGGGCACTTTATCGGGCGAAACCAAGGTAGTCATGGAGTACACGAGTATGTATTTCTATCCGATTGCAGCAGCGTTACACGAGGCTGGGATGTTTGTTAGTATCGTGCATTCAAAGCTCATTCACGACTACAACAATGACACCATACGCAGGATCAAGACAGATCCAAAAGATGCTCTTAAGATCGCCAACTATGGTCTGGATAAGTGGCTCAAACTACGCCGCTGGTTGCCAGAGGAGGATCTTCGCAAGCAATTAAAACTGGTAACGCGTCAGTACTGGAAGTACAGTAGTCTGCGTGCAATGCTGATTAACAACTTCAAGATCCTGGTCGAACAAACATTTCCGGGAGTATCGGATCTATTTACATCAGGACCTCGAAAAAGCGACGGCCATGAGAAATGGCATGATTTCGCTATGGAATTCTGGCACTGTGAGTGCGTGCGCAACGGAAGCCCAGGTGAGTTTGACGAACGCTACCTAGCGTGGTGCAAAGCGAACCATTATAGCTACAAAAAGAGTAAAGCCGAGGACATCTATATGGCCGCTTGTGGTCACCCTTGTCTTCTGCCTAAAGATGATACGACCCAGTTTCTGATCCAACACGCTATCAAACAGCTGAACGCTGTGTCGGAAAGCAAAGCCGCGTTTGCCGAACATATGAAATCTATCGCGGAACAGTTGCCCGAATATCCCATAGTAATGGGCATGCAAGGAGTTGGCGAGCTATTGGGACCACAGTTGATGGCTGAGATCGGTAACATCCGGCGCTTTAATAAGAAAGGGTCGCTGGTGTGCTATGCGGGTCTTGAAAGCCCTCCATTCCAATCTGGGAAATTTGAGGCCAAATCCCGCTCTGTAAGCAAGAAAGGGTCACCACACTTGCGAAGGACTCTATTTCAAGTAATGATCGGTCAACTGCAACGTGGAAACGCAGATGATCCGGTCTTTAACTTCCTTGACCGGAAACGCGCTGAGGGTAAAAATTACTACTGCTATATGACCGCGGGATGTACGAAATTCTTACGCATTTACTATGCACGTGTCAAGGAGTACCTAGAACAACTGGAGGTTGAGGTTAAGGCTGAAGCTTAATTAATCCCTACTCACAGCGTTGTAGGCGATAAGGATGGCTAATGCCATCCGCTAAAGTGGTAAAAACGATATATGTGCCGCTTAGCTTTGCTATATATTATACACAATTCATTTTCAATCCCCTTTCAGAATTTTCAGCATACGCATTATCTTAAACACACATACTAAGGTTGCTGCGCGAGGATAGGGAAACGCTGGAGAGCGACCCGAGCGCGCTCAGCCGCCTAGTCGGTTTGGGGTAAGTAATTATGCTTACCCCGTTTCTATTTATTCTCATTATGCAACGGGAACAAACCGGCAGGCGTAGAAGCGATAAACTCTCGCTCCCGTAGGAGCGATATTAGCGTTCCTTTCCATCAATTTCCGCTTGACCTTTAATAGCAGGTTTGAATCGGCGTTTTCACATGCGCGACGCCGACGCGTTGTCCGGATTGGAAGTTTCTGGAGATCTGATACCCCCACCCCTACCCCCAAAAAAAACAAACCGTTCGATTAACCTTGAATAAACCGTTCGATTCAGCTATACTAAAATAAGCTATGTCTATCGATATGGTAAGGGGGAATCGGCATGCAGGTTACCGCCACGGAGTTCAAGAACAACATGGGTAAGTATCTTGCAATGGTTGCAATGCAAGAAGTCTTTATCACAAAGAACGGTAAGTGCATCGCAAAGGTATCCAACTGCGAAGATGACCGCGTATCCATGGCTAAGTCGCTATTTGGAATCATTCCAAACGACGGTGTCTCGCTCAATCAAGTGAGAGAGGAGCGTCTCGCGCGGCATGAACGTCTTACTTGATACGAACATCGTGATAGACGCGTTGGAAAATCGTGAACCGTTTAATCGCG
This sequence comes from Clostridia bacterium, assembly GCA_025997215.1. Next base: position 15,747 of record BNUH01000043.1, on the reverse strand, counting down.
CGGCGCAGGATATCATCCTGCTAGCGGCGGAGCATAAGATTGACGCTCACGTTACAGCAACGAGTGTCACAGATATTTATTACTTACTGCGCCGGCATCTCAAAGATCGTAACAATACGAGAGAAGCCGTGCGCAAGATAATCATGCTGCTGCCTGTGCTGGATGTAACCGCATCCGACTGCGATTTAGCTTTCGATCTATCGATGCATGATTATGAGGACGCCGTTTTAGCTCAATGCGCAAAACGGCATAAAGTAGATTGTATCGTTACTCGCAACGAGAAAGACTATGTCAATTCACCAGTGACCTCAATCCATCCTGATGTTTTTGTCAAGCGGCTTGCTGAGATTGCCTTGGAGACAGACGTCAACTCAGAGGTTTGATCGACACAATCATTACAATCGTGACTCCCGAATCGTAATCGCACTGTGACACGGTTTACATAACGCAGCGAGGTTCATCGGATCATGGGTACCGCCATCGCGCAGCGGGATCTTGTGATGAACCTCATGTGCTGGTGCCAACCGCCCTCTCCGCTCGCACTCTTCGCATAACGAGTGTTCGATCAGGAACCGCTTGCGTACCGCGCGCCACGTCCTACCGTATAGCTTCCATGTATCGGGAGAACGGTTATACTGCTCATACTGCCGCGCGTTCGTTACTGCATGGGTGTCGCAGAAACGATCGTGTGTCAGCGCTGGGCAACCTGGGTAATTGCATGGGTGTTTCGGTTTGTTAGGCACCGCGTTCACTCCCTAACAACAATTCTTCTTGTGGCTCAGCACTACAGTACATCGCGCGCCGCTGGTAGAGTAGAGCGGCCACCTGGAGTATCGAATTATTATTTGTTTCAGGTATATCCTCAAATTGTCCGCGAACGATTGCTGTTGCGCTTTCGATACAGCGGATCAACACGTGATCGTCATTGTCAGACGTAATACCCAGCCGTTTCTTTAGTGCATCCAAAGAACACATATCAATCAACCTCTGCGGCGTAATCGTCCGGCAACTGGTACACGCCATTGGTTCAGCACCTTGTGTAGGTCGTCAGGGAGTATGTTTGCCAGGCTGCCGCGCGGGATCGATCCGTGCGAGTTGCGTCGGCGAAACATGATCGCCGCCACACGCACCAGTTCAACGCTGAGCGCTTCAGGAACTGAATCCCTGCCAGTGTACATGCAAATGAAATCCGCAGCGGAGTCAAGGCTGCTATTCAACGCGTCGTCAAACGCGTCATCAAATATCTGGAGCCGGAGTTTCAGTCCGTCGAGTGCGGTCATGTCGCCCTCCTGTACGCTGGCAAAGAGAAAGACCCGCGCTGCCAGTTAAGCGCGGGTCCCGAAAGGAGGAGGCTCACCACAGGTTCAATGCCTGCAGTCTAATAATAACATTGACGGAGCCTCTCAAACAATCACATTTACTCTCATGTCGCGCGCTACGCTTAAAATCGCCGCGTCATGCAAACGGAAAACGTGCTGAACGCTATAGTTCATGTCTACAGCAATCTTCTCCCATTTCTTGAAGCACAGGTACCGCTGCTCCAGCAAGGTCTGTTCCTCTGTATTCTGCACCTGCCTGATCAGCGACACCAAATCCCGCTTCAGCTCAACCAGCATATCAATGTCATTATTGATCTCCGCTTGCAGATCGGTGATCTTTACAATTGTGGACTCCATCGGCTGGAGGTTAGGGCTAGGACTGCGCGGCATATCGGATAGCGCCGCATTTGCCATGGCTGCCAAATGTTTCAGGGATTCCACCTGTTCGAGTTTGGATTGGATTCTCTGGTCGATCCTGAACGCTTGGCTAAGGTACGTCTTTACCGTTTGGATATCGAAGTCAGCCTTAATCACCGATTCAACCCCCTCAAGTCAGCCCGAACCGCATCGATCAGCGCGGACTGGGTTTTGTCCTTCCGTTGGAGTGCTTTCAAAACATCCTGGTCGATGGTCTGTTGCGCCACCAGATGATGGATCACCACAGTCTCCTTTTGTCCCTGCCGCCAGAGACGGGCGTTTGTCTGTTGATATAATTCGAGTGACCACGTCAAGCCAAACCATATAAGTGTGGAACCTCCAGCTTGAAGATTCAGTCCATGGGCGGCGGATGCTGGATGGATAGCGGCGACAGGGATATCGCCAGCGTTCCATCGCTGGATGGAATCGTCATCGTCCAGCGTTTCGACAGGGAACCGATCACGTATCCGCTGGAGGTCATGTTTGAACCAATAAGATATTAGCACCGGCTTCCCATTCGCCGCCTCGATCAGATCCTCCAGCGCGTCCAGCTTCTGATCGTGGATCAGGAGCGTCTGTTTGTCGTCGCTGTAGATAGCGCCGTTCGCCATTTGTAGTAATTTGTTGGCAAGCACAGCGGCGTTGACGGCGGTGATCTCCTCGTCCTTGATCGTAGTAATCAAGTTTTCACGGAACCCCTCCAGCACTGATTGCTCCTTTGCGGATAGCCAAACCGGTATCTCATTCATCACCAGCTCTGGCAACCGCAGATGATCCGAGCCGCGCATGCTGATTGTTATATCACCAATGCGCTGATAGATCGTTTCCTCGGCACCAGGTCGCGGTTTGTACGTAAAGATCACCTGCCCGTTTCGTTTATCTGGTACGAAGTACTCATCGCGGAATCTCCCGATGAACCGTCCAAGTCGAACACCCATATCCAATAACCTGAACTCTGCCCAAAGATCCATCAGGCTGTTCGGCGCCGGCGTCCCCGTCAACCCTATGATTCGTTTGACTCTCGGCCTGATCTTCAACATCGCTTTGAATCGCTCTGTGCCACGCCGCTTGAATGACGACAGTTCATCCAGCACCACCATGTCAAAGTCCAACGGAATACCGCTCTCCTCGACCAGCCACGCAACGTTCTCACGGTTGATCATCACAATGTCAACAGGCTGCCTCAACGCGAGTCGTCGTTGCGCTTCCGTGCCAACCGCGCATGAGAATGTCAAACCTGACAGATGTTCCCATTTGCGTATCTCGTTCGGCCAGACATTGCGAGCCACACGCAATGGCGCGACGATCAGCACGCGGCGGATCTCAAAGGAATCGAACAGCAAATCCCAGATGGCTGATAGAGTTATAACAGTTTTGCCGAGCCCGCAGTCCAGAAATAACGCGCTGATTGGGTGTTTCTCGACGAAATCAATCGCATACTCCTGATACGGGTGCGGTTGGAATATCTGCGTTTGCCTCACCTCCGATGCGGGATAATATCTTTGGTATCTGGTTCGGGTCATCCAGAACATGCGCTTGGTACCCGAGCGCCATCAGTTGTTTATGCCTGTGAAGTTGCAAGGGGCGTGGGCGCAGCCCATGCTTCTTTACCTCGACGAATCCGAGCTTTCCATCTGGCAGCAATACGATTCGATCGGGCATTCCATCGTTACCAGGCGACACAAATTTCAGGCATAGACCTCCCATCTTCTTTGTTGCGGCGACCAAACGGCGCTCGATGTTTTTTTCTAGCATTCCATCCCCCTGTGACAACTGTGACGAAGTGACAGGTTTTCCTATAGCGCGCGTGCGCGTATTCGCGCTGACGACTACTCCCTTATATATATTCCCAAGACCTCTATATAGGGAGTTGTCACTGTCGTCACACATCTGCCAAAAACGAGACAGTATAAGGCTTTTTGCTGTGACAACTACCAGCTCATCCTTCTCCATATCCGTTGCTGGCCATATCCGGGTATGCGTTTACGCTCCTCAGTCTGATCCCAGCCTAACCTGCGAAGGATCAAACCAACCTCGTACCCATCCATTTTCTTAATGGAGGTTACATCCTTCTCAAGGCATTCCGCCCAAACCTCGGTTGTAGAGACGAAGTCACGTTTCATGACACCAACCGGATTCAGTTTGCCGCCGCGAAGATAGTCGCGCCGCTGATATATGTCCATCACATACCACTTTTCAGGCAGTAACATTTCGAGGTATTCAGCTATCGCGCCTTCGCGCGGATCCATCTCGATGGCTGCATTCTGCTCACGCTGCGCGGCTTCGCGCAGATCGCCTTCGAGGAACAGCTTCTCGCCATTCTGCCAGTATAACAACGTTTCTGCCCATATCTGGGCTACTTCCTCATCGGCGAGTTCCCATGGCTTACGCGCCGCGTCTCCAGGGGTGGACACCGGCCAGAAGCGGCGGTTGCCCGTAATGTCGCGCAGGAAACCGCCGGGACCGTTGACAGTCGCCACGATGATGCATTGACGCGGATGATTCTCCACTACACGCCCATAAGACGGGCGGTACTTATCGTCGCGGCGCGAGATGAACGATTTCACCGCGTCAACGTCACTTTTGCGCATGCCAGTCAGCTCGCCGATCTCCATGATCCAATAACCCTGTAGGTTCTCGGACGCCGCTTTCGTCTGCATGTCCGTAAGCGTGAGACCGTCGTTGTAGAAATCGTCACCCGCCAATCTGTTGAACAGGGTGGATTTCCCCTTATCCTGCGGCCCGTTCATCACCAGCACATGGTCGAACTTAATGCCGGGTACAAACGCCCGCGCCACCGCGGCGCACAGTGTTTTTCGAGTAACCGCGTGTACGTAATCAGTGTTTTCCGCAGCAAGGTAATCCACAAGCAAAGTATCCACCCTTGGTACGCCATCCCAAGGCGGGAGGGCTTGCAGGTATTCCCGCACCGGATGATATTTGCGTCTGGCGATGACGGCGTCCAGCGCGTAAGTCGTCTTACTGGGTGAGTACAGCCCACCATACCGTGCGCTTATGTACGCAAGGAGCTGCGCAAAGTCGTTCTCTGCCCACGTGGGATACAGCACTGGGTCCCACGGCGGTTCGCCTGTAAAGTCGATGCCGCGCCGGAGGACATTATAGCGGATGTCGCTCAGGTTTGGATCATGCTGTAATATTAGGATCAGGTTATCCAGCGTGTCCTTCAGCTTGCCAGACTTATCGTACTCCAGCGCCTTCGTCCACTTCTCATTCGGCGCGAACTCCCGTGCAGCCTCGGCTAAGCGTTCTTCAGACAACTGTTCCTTGACGCGATCATTCTGCACCGCGAGTGAGCACATCGCTTTGTAGCCTTCCTTGTCGTCCAAGCCTGGGAACTTATGGACGCGGACGAGGTCAAAAGCATTGAGTAACATACCAGCGGCTGGGTCGGTTCCATGATGCGAGTACGCCCAGCGTCCGTCGCCGTATATCGCGACGCCGGCAGAAGTGCTGCCTGGGAGATATGTGTATCTGCCCGATATGACAGCAGGCGTATACACATTTAGGAGAAATTCTGCTATAGCATCCTCAACCGAGTAAGCGCGGCAGAACGCGCCGACCACACCTTCCTTTGCCAATGGGTCTGCTTGCGAGCGGGCGTTGTGTTCGATGACGCTCGATTGCCTCGTCGAAGTAGGCCACAGCGTACAATCCGTCCAGTCAGTTAACCGCTGGAGGCACGTGTCAGGATCGACCGCCGCACCGTCAATCGTCTCGCAGATATACTCTCCGTCCTGTGGCGTGCTCGGCCAATACATCAGGCGGGACGGTTCGTATGTGGAATCGTCGAATGCGTCCATACCGATGTCATGCGCGACCATTCGCGCGACGCATGAGTATTCGTCGGCAGTGATGTCACGCGAAAGTGGCAGGATCAACCGGAAGCGCGGCGCGTCAGGGATGTGCCCGTGCGTTGAGTAGATCAGCGCAATATGCCCCGCGTCGCTCACCCGCTGGAGGAACCCTGTGTCCGCGAAGTCTGCGTCCAGCGTGATGGCGGAGCGGCACTCGACGTTTGTTTTCTTACGCTGGCCGCCGCGCAGGTGCCCAACGACGTAGCCGCCTACGTCCTTGACATTGTCGCGCTGGGCTTTGGGCATGCGGGCGTACTCCACCATGGTCTCACTGGTACGGATGGGTGTCGCCACCCGTCCGCACAGTTCCTCGAAGGTGATCTCCTTGTTGCTCCACTTGCGGGAGAGACGGGAGTTGCCGTAGGCGATTTTCATTGCTGCTCAAATTCTCCTTTGTTGCCGTCGATACCCAGTCTGCGCTGTAGGTCTACGTTGTTCTGTTCGATAGAGCGCAGGGTACGAAGTTTATTGGTCAGCATGTCGCGCAGGCTGGCGGCGTACAGCTGCATCTCCTGATACTTCGCAAACAGTCCCGAATATATCGGATTGGTCATCAACTTCTCGTGGTTCGCGCCTTTGACGCTGTCCGGATCGCCCTTCGCCTCGATCGCAGTCGGGAAGTATGCGCTAGGCACTGAGATAGGGATGGTCTCCTGCCGCACCAACCCATATTTGCTGACATTAACCGGCTCGTCGCCTTCGGGAAGATTGATGACGGCATTCGGTCGCCGATTCGGATTCGGTACGGAAGCCACCGGCGCAGGGTACGACTTACGCGGACTGAGCGGTCGACCTTCATCCGCACGCAGCTGACGCTGCGCCCCTGTAAGGCTGGCCTTACCCTGCTTTACTTGCTCTGCAAGGTCGGGGCGTTTTGTCACGACTTCCTTCGCACGGGCATACTGACGCCCCGACTGATACCCCACAGCCTTTGCTACGAGATCACGCGTTCTCCCGCTTTCCCGATGTGGCTCTGGGTCCACATCGGGAGCATGGTCGCCTTGACGTAAGTTTATCTGGCTGTTTTTCTTGGCTTTCTCAGCGATCACGTCTTCTAGCTTCAATCCCCACGCCACGCGCTCACTGTCGTCCCAGTCCTTGCGGCCCAGATTTTCGCGAAACTCCAGTTTGATCGCCTCTTCCGCGTCCATCGCGTCGTACACGATGGCATCGATGTGCTCCCAGCCCAGCTCGCGGGCAGCGCGCAGACGACGTTCACCGCATAGCAGCAGCCGAGAATCATCCTCGCGTATCATGACACAAATTGGGTTGACCAGACCGCCCTCGCGCATGCTCTCCGTCAACTCGGACAGATCGCCGAAGTCCTTGCGCACACGATCTTCTACGGTAATGCCAACCACCTGCAGTCGGGTATACTCCTTGTTAGCCATATGGTTCTCCCTCCTAATGCTAGGAACGCGGAATGCGACCGTTCCGTAACTGATGGTTGTAAGCGTCAGTTAATATCTCGCGCATAGCCGTGCACGTTGCCGTGGCGGTTGCGTTGCGAGAGAAGCCAAGCGCCGGGTAATCGTTCGTCAGCGAAGAGATGAGCTCTTTCATGGTTTTCTTGCCGACACGCTCCGCAAAGCGGGTTTCGGGAATCTCAAAGCTGCGATGGTTGCAGAAGCTGGCCAGTTCGATTATCCCGCCGAACACCTCAGCGCGGATGGAACGTACCTTGTCTGGCCAAGTAACAACCGCGAGCCTGAGGCCTGCTGCAAGATCCTGCGGGTTGTAGACAATCGCCAGTTTCTTCAAGGCGGCAACTGCGTTTACACGGCCATCAGGGATACCGGCAGTTTCCATCACCTGCTTAAGCGTGACGCAATCTGGATCGCCTTCGACAGCAGCCGCCTTGAACTGTTCAAAAAGTGTAATCCGATTCTTGAACTCGTCCTGCGTCCGGAACAAGTGCGCCTTCTCCTGCAGGGTTAGGCCTGAGTACACAATGCACGGCGCGTGGGTGTAACCCTTACGGATCAAAGCATTTGACGTGTGCTGGCCGTTCAGAATCGAATAGCCCTTCGGCTCCTTGTGAACCTTGATCGGGTTGACCTGCATTTCATCGAAGTTCTCGACAATCAGGTTCACGTTATACTCGCGCAGGTCGCGCTGGAATTCACCCTCGACGAACAGTTTCTCAATAGGGAGCTGGACGATGGTCATAGGGATGCATTTCTGCTGCGGATTGAACGGAGACTGGTTACGATGCTTCTTACTCATGGTGAGCAACCTCTCTTTCGTTATACTGGATGGGGATTCCATTCTGTTGGGCGTAATCGATCTCGTGCTGCATGCCTTCGCTGACACGATCGCCACATACCCAGAAGGCTTCGCAGTGGTCGATGAGCCGCAGACCAAACGACAGGCACAGCTCACGTTCAACGAGGTCTTCATCGTTGAGGAACCGCGGGAAGTACAGATGCGTTGCGATGGGCATGTAGCCCTGATCAATCGCCTGTTTGCAATACCGGATCGCATTGGCGATATTGTTATATGTATCATCCCTGTATGGTGAACATATATACACGGGCGGATAGCGCTGGCGGTTATTACACATCACTTTACCTCGCTCAGAAGCTTCGGCCCTTGCGTGATGATTTGCCAGCCAACGCGCTCCAGTTCCGTCGCTCGGTCATAGTCGTCCACATCCTGCGATGTGCGGGTGACAGCGTTGGACAACCCGTACATGGTCAGGTCGCCGCCCTCGATCAGATGCTGGAGGATGCCACTGGTCTCTGTTTTGTTGAAGGAGAACCGCTCGGCGGTCAGTTCGATCACGTCGTCGATCGGTGCGGTAATTTTGGTGTCAGCGGCGTCACGGAGCTTGTCTACGACCATACCGAAGCGGGCTTCGTCCGCCGCGATCTTCACGACATCCGCGACTTTCATGAGGAACGCATCGTCGTCTGCTCGGCGGGTATCGTCGCCATACAGATCCCAGCACTCCTCCTGTTCGCGTCCGAAGTGATACTTGCGGTGCCCCAGATCGTTCACGATGAGGCCATTCTTGCAGACCAGCCGATACACCAGCGGCATCACTGACAGACTGCCGAGACCGATCTCGCTGTTGCTGACGATCACTCCCGCTTGCACCACATCGCCTTTACGCACCTCGGATTCGAGGCGTGGGTTGACAATCTTGATGTACATCCGTGCAGATGTGATCTCGCATGACTCAACACGGGCGTCCGGTATCTGGTTCAAAATCGGCAGGATGGTCGCGGTAACCTGATCGTTATCGATCCGGCGATACCGATCCGAGAGGAACGCCCGCGCTACGCCATCCAGCGTGCGGACGGTCTGCTTCGCCTCACGCTTAAACAGCAGTCGGTTTACGTTAAGGCTAAGCAGCTCGCGCTCGTCCTCTCGGCGCAGCCGGTCGTAATACTTTGTCGGGATACTGACCGCGTCCGCAAGCTGGCGCTGAAACAAGTCCGTCATCCCAAACGTGTGCGAAGGGGTACCTTCGCCGCTGTTAGGCATGAACTCCAGCCGATCGGCATCGGGTGAGAACGACAGGGAGCGCGTGTTTACGATGAAGTCACGCTTTGTACCCTGCTGACGAGCCAACTCGCTGGCCAACTCTTGGATTGTCATCCCGCTTTTCATGCTCCGCCTCCATTACGGTGGTTGGGGATGCAGACGGATATGGTCTTACCACCGCACGCACCATTCCGGCAGAAAATCCAGGTGTCTTCCAGATTTCCGACGCCATCGCCCAGTACGTTGTCCAAGTTGACAGCCAGCTCAACGCCGCAGCTAGGGCAGTGAGTGTATACATTGTGTGTAGTAACCGGAACCGAAATTTCGGCTCCGTCAGGCATGGTCGTCTTGGCATAAAACATTGTGTTTACCTAGCCCTTCTGATAGAATTGGCACTGGAATCCGTCGGCGCGAAGGTTCAGCTCTTTTGCCCATTGCGGGGATCGACTCATCAGTTGGCAGACTGCATCGACCGAAACCTTTGGTGATGCCTCCATCACGATTTCGTCGTGGATATGCATCGCGATGGACAATCCCGCACCCCACAGCCGCTGCATCGCCTCGCAAAGGATATCGCGGCTGGTGGCTTGGACGATGTTCTCCACGAACTTCGCGCCGTAGCTTTCCAGGCGGCTCCATTTGTGTTTGGCATCGACACCCTCGTAGGTAACACTCTCGTTCTCGAACCGATTAGGCTCGATCCGAGGGCGGATGTATGAGAGTTTGCGTCCTGATGGAAGTGTGATCTGGAGCATCCCACCCCTGTAATCGAAGCTGAGATTGCGCAGATCAACATAGGTTTTCTCGGAGACCGCCTTCTTCGTTGCGCGGTCGACATCGTGCCAGAATCGGACGATGTGCGGATTGGATTGCCGCCACGCATCGACTAACGGTTGGAGTTCCTCTTCTTTGATACCGGCGGCTAATGCGCCCATCTTCTTTAGCGCTCCGACACCGCCGCCATAACCACAGGCGAGTTCCGTTTGCTTCGCTTTCTGGCGATACTCGCTGTCCTTGGTAACTGAATCGATGGGTACGCGGAACATGCGCGCCGCGGTCGCCTCGTAGATTTTGCCGTCGCCGCTGAACACCTGATTGCGCCATTCCTCCCCGGCAAGCCAGGATAATACACGGGCTTCGATGGCGGAGAAATCGGCGACAACCAATTTCATACCAGGCCTTGAGATGAAAGCTGTGCGGATCAATTCTGACAGCACGATTGGTATGGAATCGAACTGAGCCTCCAGCGCGTCGAAGTCGCCGTCACGCAACAGTACTCGCGCTTGTTCAAGGTTGGGAAGGTGGTTCTGAGGCAGATTCTGAACCTGAATGAGCCGTCCAGCGAACCTTCCTGTGCGCGGCGCACCGTAGAATTGGATCAGCCCGCGCGCACGACCGTCATTGCATACCACATTACGCATCGCCTGATATTTGCGCACGCTGGATTTTGCCAACTCTTGACGGAGCGTGAGAACCTTCGCCACATCGTCAGGCGCAACCTGGAGCAGTTCATGAACCATCGCTTTGTTGAGGGAGTTGGCTTCAGTCCCCTGATCAGCAAGCCATGCCTTCATCTGTGCGACAGAATTTGGGTTGTCCAGATTGGTGAGGTTTTTCAATGCGTCGGTCAGCCGTGCGCGGGACTGCTCGTCGCACAAGATGGCTTGTTCCATAAGTCGCGTATCGAGCTTGATGCCGTTGTCATTGATCCGCTGGTCGAGCCAGTAGTTCTCCCATTCCTCCCTAGGCATTGGGTACTTCTCAACTCGCTTGAGGAGAGCCATCTCGACCTCGACGTCGCGGGTGCAATATTCTTTAAATACTTCCCATTTTTCCGGATCATGTTCAGGCAGGTTGCGCGTTCTGTCACCGTTTGCCATCGTTGGCGCGCATGGCTTGCAGAAGTAGCGGATCAGGGTACGGCCTTCGGTCATCTTTTGGGCGAGCGCGCCGGAGACATGGGCGGCGGCTTCCAGACCGAGCGGCAGACCGATGTACGCGCCAACCGCCATCGCACAGCGCCATGATTCGGGATCGAGGAATTCATCATCGTCGTAGTCCAGAAACCGCGTGAAACAGACACGCTCGAACTGCGCGTTGTAGGCCCATTTCTCAACGGAATCGTCTTCCAGAGCGGCTCTGATTTCGGTAGGCAATTTCTCGCCACTCGCCAGATCGACCACCTGCACGGGATCCCCATCAACGCTGTACGCGACGAGCAGGATCTGGAAGTCAGGCGCTTCGGAGTACCGGTAGACCCCGCTTGATGCGAGGTCGATACCGGAAAAAGTTTCGATGTCCAGATAGAGGCGTTTCATGCGAGGAAGTCATCCTCTCCGCTGAAGTCGTCGTCAAAGTCGTCGCGGGCGTTCGTGCGGCCGCCGAGAGGCTCGCCATCGCGGACGAACTGGATATTACCCAGGCCGCAGGCGACGCCGCGATTGCCGTTTGTGTTGAACGCATAGAAGTTCAGCGAGACACGGCAGTAGCAACCGCTGTACACCATGGCTTGGTCTGTGATCGGGTTACGTGCCTTGTCCACGATCTGCGGCACAGTCTGAGAATTGGCGTTGACGAAGTAGCTGTTTTCGTAAGCCACATCGTCCGGCCTATCGATGTCCCCGTCGCGCATCGGGAGCTTGAGTGCGGTGCGTGGCAAGGTTTTTCCGCCCCATTTTGCCTTGCCCGCCTCGATTGCGGCATCGATTGCCTTGTTAATAGCCGCGATGGTCTTTGTGTCGGCCTTCGAGATAATCAAACTCGCGCCGTACTTCGCGGGGCCGCCGTTGATGGACTGCGGTTCCCACACGTGTGCGAAGGACAGCCGGACTGCGTCGGTGATCACCTTGGTCGCTGGGATCGGTTTTGTTTCTGGCATAAATACTCCTTAATCAGCGAAATCGTCTGCTGCGCTGGTGCGATCCAGTGTGGGGCGTTTGTCGGTGTCGGGAACGAGGGAGGGTTTACCCGGTGGCTTGATGATCAAGGTACCGAGGATGTCGCTGAACCGCTTCTTACCCAGCAACCGTTCCATGTCCGTGACGGGCAGGAGCGTTTGCTTGTAGATGTCGGAGTAACCAGCGGCGATGGCGGCGTTTGTGACCTTCGCATCGTCTGCGTACCGACGGTTGGAGCGACCCTCCACAAGCTTGTATCCAGGCCATGCCTTACCGCCGACCGCCGAGCGTAGCGCATACTCTTTCATGTCGCTCGCCCAGTCTATCAGGCCATCCAATCGGGGAAGAATTTTGCTGATTTCATCGTCCGACAGTTGTGGAGGGAAACGGAACTCATCCTTTGCGAGGGATAGTTGCTCATCGGCACGCACACGGCATGTCATTGCGGCGCGGCAGAATCGGCAGTGTTCGCCGGGTACGAAGTCGCCTTTACCTGCATACGCAAGTGCGGCGATGGGTTTCAGGGTATCCTCTGCCCAGCGGAGGAGCTCGTCTGCGGTCATCTCATATACGCTGATGTTCTCACGGCGCGGCTGGTAGATGGTCATGACCACACGCTCGATATCGTAGATCCCATCGAACATGGTCAACGTGCCGAGCGCATACAGCATGAGCTGGGTGTTCTCGTTCGCATCCACCACGATGCCAGCACCATACTTGAAATCGAGGATGTACAGCACGCCGTCAGTGACCATCACGAAATCTGCTGTACCGAATCCCATCGGCACCCATCGGGTGAAGCTGACCTTCTGCTCAATGCAGATCGTCGGGTATTCGAGCGTGGTACGAGCGGTGGCTACTTGTTCCGCTATGTAGTCGGCGCAGTCTTCTGTGTGGCCGTCCATCTCGGCACAGTCGTACTGGGAAGCCGGTCTATTGTCCTTGGCTGGAAGCCCCAGCCGCCGTTTCAGTTTCCATTCGAGGAGCGCGTGCGCGGCGGTGCCTTCCTTGGCAGCCTCACCAGCTGTGTACGCGATCTTCTCTTCGAGACGCGCGGATGGAGTGCAGTGGAGCCAACGGTGGGAGTTCGAGCCGCCTAGCGGCGAGTGTTGTCCGCTCATTTGACCGCTTCCACGTCCGCAAGAAGTGCAGGGTAACGCGACGGTTCGATCAGGCTTAGTTTTGATGCGCCGTGCTTTTCGAGCAGCGCGTGCATCTGCTCGGTGTGTCCGGTGCGACTTTTGTTAGCCATTGCCGCTCGGACTTGTTCGAGGGTGACGTTTGGGACATCGGGTGGTGCCGTGTGATCCACTTCGATCTTCTCTGCGAGAGACTCGATGTCGTCCGCGATCTCGCGCAGATGGGTTACCAGGTTATACAGGTGTTTCAGAGCATGAATCCTCCTTTCATCGGTCGGGTGTGTGCTGTTGACGTGAGAATGGTAACAGAAGAAAAGGGCTAAAATCGCCCATTTCCGATGTACTTTTTATTGTCGAAATAGAGGTCTATTCGATATGATTCCTTATCAAATGCTGGAAAATCAGGTCAAACCGCGTCGATTATTCGACGGCGTTTGATAATAAAAAGTACATTATAAAAGGAAAGTCGAACGAGTTTTTTATTCGACAGGATATTCATCTTCACATATGGAATTCGCTCCATGCGCACGGATGATATAGTCCACCTCGTATACCGAATGATGCCTGTATAAAAACATCAGTTTTATGCATATTGGCGGTATGCTGATTAGCATGACATGTGACAGCTCAATAAGCTGAATCCCGATTATCCCGCCACAATCAGTGCCAAAGATGATACACAGCAAACTGTCCAACTTCGGTCTCGGCGCTTCATTATGAATAATATTATAAAATGCAGTCTTCGATTGATGTGTCTTTTCGCAGAAATCCGAGCAGCTCCAGCCCCTGACAAGGATGAGGAACGTGATGGCATGATTAAGATTATTTGTCGCAAGACGGCGAAAACCTTCCTCAAGCGCCAAGTCTTCATAGACCTTGCGTATCTCATCGGAAGGCTCGCCGTCAACGGTATTTGCGTTCGGAATAAACCCATTGATCAGCCGCCGTGTTGAGGCGACTGTTTCGTTTGTATGATCGTTATGAATCCAGGCATGGCGCAGTACGGCGGTCTTTTTGGCGCCGTTTCGAGCACATTTCGTCTTGACTACCATGCGTGGCGACTTGATTTTTTATCCTCCTTCCAGTCAAAGCGTAAACACTGGACACTCCTCTGCGGCTCATCGCCGCAACAGTTTTGGTTCTTCAGGCAGAGAGTGGATCCAAAACTATAGAACAAGTGGCGGCAATTGCCACACTCCAAGTCCTCGACAAAGTCGCCATGGGCGCAACCATTGCAGCTGTACTGCAGGCGAGGGGAGTAGATGTATTTGGGACATTCCTGACTGCCGTAATTCTTACAAAACTGGCGTCTTTTCGGTGTTTCCATTGTGTATCATCCCTTCCGTTTGTGTGTCGAACAAATGATACGATGATGCGTATAACCTGTCACTATATGGTGAAGGAGCGAAAATCGCAGTGCTGCGAGTGATTCTGTTAAGAATGAAAATTGAATGAGTGTCGGGATAATGTCGCTACCCGTTCGAGTGAAATCAGTTACTCTCTGTTCTGCGATTATAAGTCGAAAATTTAACATTTGCGCACATCCCGTAAGATGTGCGCAATGATTGTTACTCCTTGATCCGTTCTTGCATAGGTAACACTTACTTCATCAGCACCATGTACGCATCGTCGAAGCTGTCGGCATCGACCCACGGATTAATGGCTATGTGGGCCTTACCCAGCAAGTAGATAGCCAGCAGCGGGCCAATCGGCGCGCCCTTGCAGAAGGCGTAAATGGTATCAGGATCCCAGCAATGCTGTTTACCTTTCGTGATCCTGAAATATGTATCTTTGCCCAAACCGGTGTGGGCGGTGAAGTCCTCGCTGTTCCATTCGAGCAGCCGGATAACGTCAGACGCGACCACCTCAAACGGCAGCGGCTGTTCTAAGAACAGTTTGCGCATATTTTCCAGCGAGGTGTACTCGCGAAGTGTAGGATCGATAACTACCATAGTCAAACCCTTTCTAACTTAACAATCGTTATTAAGCAAGCGATTTTAAGCTGAAAGGTTTTTGGCCAGCCAGCAAGCTAAAAATCGCTTGCTGGCTTCAACAGAGGCTTAACCCAGGTGGTTGTGCTCGGATATAATGCAAGACGCACTCCTCCTCTCCGCGTTCTTACGCGCGCCAGGAAAGAGATGCGCTATTACATACTAACAATATATGTTTTATTACGGCTACATTATTGGCAAATAATTACCATGGAAATAAGTGCCAATGCCTTAGTATGTGTAAAGGTTGGAGCTGCCAGTAAGCAGTGTATTTGCATATTACAATACAGGGTAAACGATCAAATGGGCGAGGATTATCAGCGCATTATCCTTGGGCACGATATCAGGCACAATGCGCTGCCAGAATCTTCACCTATCAAGTATCACCCTGCAACGGCGCGGTGATGCCGCTGGCCTCGTCCGGGAAGTCGTCCGATATAGCCACGTGGCCCAGCCGGCCCTGGAGCGAGCGCACCTGGGCTTTGAGCGCGTTGATGATACTGTCGCGATGGTAAATCTGGTTCCACTGACGCTCTTCCAGGTCGCGTACCTTTGCTTCGGCCAGATTCGCGCGGTAGTATTCCTGCCGGACCTTTTCCTCAAGCTCCACCACCCTGGAC
>BNUH01000042.1 GCA_025997215.1 Clostridia bacterium | reverse complement strand
CTGCGTGGCGGGAAACCGCTACGCTGGATATGTCGACGGCGAGAGGGCTTGTGCTTTGCTGGTTCCCATCGCCGTCGGCATAGCCTGCACAGCGGTTTCCAGCCGCGCAGTCAAGACGGACGGTTGGTGGTTCGTGCGTTCCTTTTACGCGGGCTGCGTGATCCGCTCGCCGTAGTAGACCGTCAACTGCGCGTGTATCGCTCCCCAGTTGCGTATACCTTATTCATCAAACGCTATGGTGAGTCCTATCTCGACTGGATTGCCTCGTTGAATACCGCACCGATATCTACCATGCAGTTGAATCTAGATCAAGGTTTGACTGAAATGACAAAGTTGGACGAGCGCAAAGGCGGGTTAAGTACTGTTATAGCCATTCAACTCAATAGTAAAATGCTGGAATCGCATTTCACCCGACAAAACGCGCTGGAAGGCGGCAGCATCCACGTCGCATCGGCAGACGGGAAAACAGTAGTTGCTCTTGGTGACAATATCGATTACCATTATTTATACTCCTCATACTCGTGGCGGATTATTTCACGCAGCAGATTATAAGTTTAAGTCATCCAACCTCCTAATAAATGATGTTAAAAACACAGATCGCACATATGACGATCATCAATGACCGGAATAGCAATTCCGCCTGTTTATCCGATATACGTTTGCTGATGCCGCGGCCTATGATACCGCCCACGATACCGCAAGCCGCCATTATTCCAAGCGCAAGCGACTCAAACGCCGGAACCGAGCGAGTGACAAAGGCATAAATCAAGCTAGCCAACTGCGACAGCAATATGATAGCCAGCGAGTTCTGCGCGGCTTCCTTAACATCCAGCGTGAAGAAATAGCGAAAAACCGCCAGGTTGATCGGACCGCCGCCAATACCCAAAAACGCCGAGACAAGACCTAACGCAAATCCAATCACCGTCTTAACCGCCATACCGTTCAGCCGCTTGGGTTTGATGCGATGTTTGGCCAATGTATATATGAATCCCACGATGGTCAAGATAAGCATGCAAGACGATTGGATTATGGTTATCGTATGTGGCGATGGTATTCCTGATGTCATAACCGCGAACAAACGTTTACCGCCAATGCCGCCTACCGCCGCGCCTATACCCAAGAACAGTGTAATATCTTGCTTGAGCATATTATCATGAGTAACGACCGCTGTACACGTGTTATACAGCGTCATCGTAAGCACTGTACACCCGGATAGGAAATTTATGGTCATTATATCCATCAGCCGCAATGCATCCAGCGACGGCTTGATTAAGATGCCACCGCCGATACCCGTAACAGCGCCAACGATTGATGCCAGCAAGCTAACTGCGAACAGTACAAATAACTGCATGATCAGCAAGTCGCCATCTGCTTGATGATCCTGTCCTCCACCCAATGCTCCTTATAAGTGGCGATCGCATTTGGTATAACCATCGCCCAGATGGAATCCGTAAGTTTCAGCGAACGGACTATCAGGTATGTCGGCACTGTGCCGCCATTGAACGTCATCGTAAACGAATACAGGAATATGAAGAATGTGTGCATAGGCATATCTTTGCGCGATAAAGGATAAGTGGCCAATACCGTCATGACAAGAATGATGCCTGTACCTAGCACAGGGTATATGATTGTATTCTTATAACCAATCCATATCCGGGATTCCTCAAGCACCAGCCTATATGAATCAAACGTAAGATCACGCGGCCAGAACACCACATTGCCCAGCAGTACGTTCTCCGGCTTGCTGATAGACGCTATGACCACAAAGTATAACGGATAAGCAACTATAAATATGATACCCAGCGCGTATGTAGCCAGGCTGAACCAGCGATCCTCCCTGGTCGCGCGAATGGCCGTTGGGCGATGAGGCATTCTCGTACCGGCGCTTGATTTTACCATACATTCACCACAAACCTTCCTTGAAGTCCCGGCGGCAGGATACATTGGCGGCGAATATCAGCAGCAGGTTAACTGCGGAGTTCATCGCGCCGACGGCCGAGGCTTAGCTGTAATCGCCGTTGCGAATGCCCACCTTGTATACCATTGTCGGTATGATCTCACCGCTGGCAAGGTTCAGATCGTTCTGCGAGCAGCGCCTTCTCAAACCCGATGGACATCAGCTGGCCAAGCCTTAGTATCAGCAGTGTGATTATTGTGGGCAGTATCGAAGGCAGCGACACATTGGTTATCTTCTGTATGCGGACGCGCCGTCGATGGTAGCTGCGGTCAAGGACACGAGGATGTTGTTCAGGTTCATCCATTGAGGCGAACTGCCGCCTGGCCAAATGGTGAACTTGGCAATCGTCGGTCCGGCGCCGTTCGGGTTATCCAGTATGCCGTCCATGTACACAGATAGGTTGTTTTCGTCGCGCTACCATGTCTTGCCTTCGATACCGTAGCGCAGCAGGTATGATCCGTCCATGCTGTAGAAGTAATCCTGCCAGCACAGCGCGAGTTCCGGGTATTTCGTGTTCGCCATGATAGCGAACGCGCCTATATCGCGCGCGACTGGGACAAACTTCACGTATATCTCGTCGCCCTTACCTGAGAACGGCGCGATGCTCGCATAATATGTGGAATCAAATGCATCAGCCGCCATGTTGACGAAGAAGCTCATAACCTGGCCGGACATCTTCGCGATGAACTTCGAGTATTCCTGGATCAGCATCTCCGGGTCGAGCAATCCTTCTCCTACAGTGAGCGCGTCCATGCGAGCATATCCTCATTCGTGTTGCTGGTCATCCATTCCTCAACCTTGCATTCATTCAGGTTGAAGTTCTTGCCGAACTGGCGCTGCAGTCCCCACATGCCGCAGAAGTTGTTGATCCATGTTTCAGTGCTGGATGCTCCGGCGGGAATCTCATCCGCTTCGCCGTTGAACATGCAATGCGGTATAGACTATCTTTACTTACCGCTGTACTTTTTTTCGCACGCTCGGCTGTGCGTATCACTCACTCACTGTGTCTGCCATGATTGAACCACACAGCCATTTCGGATTCGCCCCGATTGGCGAACGCGAAGTATGGTATCATTCGCATGCGGATTTTCTGGCGTTCAACTCTGCGGGATGTATACAGCTCGGCGAAGGGCAGCGTGCGCCACGCGTCTACGTACAGGATTGGGCAGTGGTATTGCGCGTCGTATTCTACCGACGCGTTTAGCTGTTCGCTGATGGCGATGGCGGATAGGTTTTCGCCGTTGTCGATGCTTTCGGCGCAGTATACTATCGGGCCGCGCGTTATGGCGACCTTGCCGCAGTTATCAACTACCAATGGGTTTGCGGTTATGGTCTGCACCTGCATACCAAACTCGATGGTGATCGACATATCGCTTGATGCGTCGATGTATAGATAGCCCATCTCTTCCGAGTATGCAGTATGGTTGCCGTTTACTGTCAATGCAATGCCATCGCACCAGTGTGGTTTGCGGAAAGCAATACGGCGGCTTGTGTTGCCGCTGATGATTAAATCAATCCTGCCCGATGTTGGGTAATCGGTGGTTTGGCGTATGCGCGTTGACCCTTCTTCGGCTTCACTGTCCATATAGTGATGGATGTACAGCGTATCATCATCCCGGCTATATATGAGTCTGCCCAGCACGGGCATCACCCGCGCCACGTTCGGCGGGCAGCAGGAGCAGTCGAATGACTTGCGCCTTTGGGTGATCGGTAACGCTCGCTTGCCACGTATCACCGAAGCATCCCGGTCGGACAGCCGCGGTATGATCTCCAGCGGGTTTTCATAGAAGAATGATTCGCCGTCCAGCGATACCGCGCTGAGGAAATTGTTGTACAGTATCCGCTCCATGGTGTCGCCGTAGCGCGAGTCCGCGTCCATCATAATCATCCGGTGGCTGAATAGCATCAGCGCGATCGCAGCGCAGCTTTCGGAATACGCGGTCATGTTGGGCAAATCATAGTCAATCGTGAACGCTTCGCCGACCGCTGAACTGCCCACGCCGCCTGTAATATACATCCGGCGCGAGACCATATTGTCAAAAAGCGCCTCGCATGCAGACTTCAACGCGGCGTCGCCGTCTATCCGCGCCATATCTGCCATCGCCATGTATAGGTAGCACGCCCGGACGGCATGGCCTACGGCGGTGGTCTGCTCACGGACGGGCAGGTGGCTTTGGGAATAGCTGTGGTTGTTGCCAGTATATTCCATTTCATCAGCCAGGCCGCGCTGGTCGATGAAGAACCGTGCCAATGCCAGATAGCGGTCCTCGCCTGTCGTTTCCCAAAGGCGAACCAGCGCCAATTCTATCTCCTCATGGCCGGGCGTAGTAAACGCCGCCGTGCGCTCATACATGAATACCCGCTCGATGTGGTCGGCGTAGCGGCGCATAATGCGCAGCAGCTTATTCTTACCCGTAGCCTGGTAGTACGCAACCGCGGCCTCGATCAGGTGCCCGGCGCAGTACAGTTCGTGATCCGTCCTGCGCTGGAATATCTGGTCTGGCTCCACCTGCTGGAAGTACATGTTGTAGTAGCCGTCCGGCCTCTGGCGCGTGGCAATCTTATCCACTATGGCGTCCGCCAATGCCTGCAGGTGTTCGCTGCCGTTCTGGCGGATCACATACGATGCCGCCTCCAGCCACTTGGCGATGTCCGAGTCCCAGAATATGTGCGGCTTTACGCCCGCGCCATTGTTGTAGGTGAAATCCAGCGCGCCGACCCGCCCGGTTTCGGCGAAGCGGTCGTACACCGCTTGCACGGTTGTGGCGGCGTTGATGTCCTGGCGGTGTTTCCACATGCCGCCAGTTATGCGGGTGTTTTGGAATGAGGTGAAGGTATTGGTCATGTGATTGCACCTCTCATAGTTCGCGGGCTGTAATGTACAGGTCATAAGGGCAGCCCTTCCATGAATCTTCCTCGACTATAGAGTCGCCCGTTTCGTTTAGCCATTTCACCATGAGCAGCTTCATCCGGCGAAGCACATGCTTAAACGCGCGCATCGGCGCAAGGTTATTAATCTCACCTGGATCAGTTTCCATATCATACAGTTCATCCTCACTGCACGGATTGTATATATACTTCCATTTAACGGTACGCACTGCCCGAATGCTGCATAACGCCGGCTCATAACCATGGAATTCATAAAAGATGTCCTTTCGCCAGTCGCTGGGGACGTCGCCTGTGAACAGCGGCAGGATCGAGCATCCATCCATTTGAGGTTTATCCAAACACCCGGCTGTGTCGAGCAATGTGGGCATGATGTCAACCAAACTGATGAATTCATCGCATTTAGTGCCAGGCGCTATTCTTCCAGGGCACCGCGCGAAAAACGGTATATGATGGGTTTCTTCATAACCATTCATGCCTTTGTTGAATATCCTGTGGCTGCCAAGCATATCACCATGGTCGGCAGTATATATGACCAATGTATTTTCACTTAGCCCCCTTGCGTCTAACGCATCTAGGATTCTGGCGATTTGGGTATCCATATACGTACAGTAACCATAATATGCGGCTATTGCTTTCTGCCAATCAGGCCATGTAAGGTGGCTCGCATTCCAGCGCAGCATCTCGCTCTGCTGTACAGTAGGTTTGTTTACAAACATATCGTTAAAGTTATTCCACATGGGTATATCACTCGGATCATACATCGTATCGAAAGGTTTTGGCACCGCGTATGGGAAATGCGGCGCAAAGAAATTACTGTGGATCATAAATGGCGCGTCACTTTGTGAAAATTGGTCGATCATTCCAATCACACTATCCGCTACCCATGTTTCAAAACAGTTTTCGGCAGTCAGCACCGATGGCCCATAAAAAGGCGCGCTGCCGGTCCACTCCAACCGCTGCACATTGCTTCTGCCCTGTTCAAAATCGATACCTTTGTCCCGCAGTTTACGATGGTACTCGCCCTCTGTATGCCAGCGGTCAACATCCCACAAACCGCAGTTGCCGCCTTCAGGCAGATGCCATTTCCCGGCTATGCCGACCTGGTACCCTTGCTGCTTCAGAAAGTGATTCAAGCGCGGTTTATTCAATATCTGCCGATCAAACACACCATTGAAGTTGCCAATGTTGGCAAGCTGGCCATGGTTGTGAGGGAACAGGCCGGACATTATGGTCGCGCGGGCAGGTGTACACAGCGCAACAGCGGTGTAGGCCCTATTAAACGACATGCCTTCCATGGCCAGCCGGTCTATCGCTGGTGTCTGGCAGATTGCGCAGCCATTGGCGGACACAGCGTCATACCGATGCTGATCAGAGAAGAGAAATAATATATTGGGCCTTTTTTGCGACGGCATGGGATCGCCTCCTATTCTTTAATAGCGCCTATCATGACACCTTTGGTAAAGTATTTTTGTAAAAATGGATATACGCACAGTATAGGAAGGGTAGAAATCACTATGCTAGCATACTTGACACTCTCGGCAATCTGAGCCTTGTCCGCCGATTCTACCGCCGTTGTCATGTCAGAGGTGCTGTTTACGATCAGTATCTCTCTTAGTATCAACTGGAGTGGGAAGTGCTGGCGGTCTTTTATGAACATCATTGCGCTAAACCAGCTGTTCCAATGCCCCACACCATAGAAAAGTATCATAACGGCAATAACAGGCATCGATAAAGGCACAATGATACGAGTGAGGAGAGTAAACTCCCTAGCGCCATCGATATAAACCGACTCCTCAAGGCTAGGTGGAACGCCCTCAAATGAAGTGCGCATAATCACTACATTCATAGGATTTAACAGGTACGGAAGTATTACAGCCCACCACTTCCCATTCAAACCCAGCGCATCAACTACCAGATAGAAAGGTATCATTCCGCCAGAAAAAAACATTGTAACAACAAGCAGCATACGCAGCGTCTTTCCCCAAAAGAGACCTTTTCGCGACAGCACGAATGCCGACAGAATTGTAACCGCCACGTTCAGCGATGTGCCTAGCACGACGTACAGCAGCGTATTCATATATCCGCGCAGTATCATAGGATTGTCAAACACCAAGCGATATGCGCCTACTTTAAAACCGAGCGGATACAGCAGCACACCCATATGCTGGGACAGACGGTTTGATTCGCTTATCGATGCACAAAATACATAATACATTGGGTACAGTGTAACAACAATCACAAATGCCATTAATACACCGATTACCCAATCAAAAGCCCCTGCCCTCTTAAGCATGATATCTACTCTCCCTTACCACAGGCTGGTATCGCTTAGGTATCGCGAGATTGCGTTAGTCACGATTACTAGCGTGAAGTTGATAATTGAATTGAAGAAGTCAACCGCAGTGCTGAAGCTGTACTTCATATCAATCAACCCTGCGCGATATACATATGTTGATATAACATCCGCCGTCTCACGGGTAACGTCATTATAGAGCAGTATGATGCGTTCAAAGCCTACATTCATCATGCTGCCCATTTTAAGGATCAGCATCATAATAACAGTGGGCGCTATGCCTGGCAGTGTGACATGGATCAACTTGCCAATGCGCGAAGAGCCGTCTATATCCGCCGCTTCATAAAGCTGAGGGTCAACGCGCGTTACGGCGGACAGATATATAATGGCGCTCCAGCCTGCTTCCTTCCATATGGATGATATGGTATACACGCTTCGGAATGCAGCAGGCTGCATAAGTAAGTTTACCCGACTCATTCCCAGCCAGGACATTATACTCGGTATAACCCCGTTCATAGAGGTAAACTTGATGATGATACCCGAAAAGACAATGATAGAGATAAAATGCGGCATGTACGTGATGGTCTGTATAATACGCTTGTAGTGCTGTGATCGAATCTCGTTTATCAACAACGCCAGCAGTATGGGCATCGGAAAAACAAATGCTAGGTCAAGCAAGCTGATCATAAGCGTATTTGTGAGCAACCGGCCAAAGTAAAAGCCCTTGACAAACGATTCAAAGTGCTTTAGGCCAACCCACTTGCTGCCAAAGAAACCGACGCGGTACTTGAAGTCCTGGAATGCTATGCTGATACCAAGCAATGGCAAATAGCGGAACAACACCAAAAATACCACCATCGGCAGCGCCATCAGGTAGACCCGATTATTCTTGCGAAAGTCCTTTGCTATACGAGCCGAAACCTGCGACATATTCAGCACAACCTCCCATGCGTTGTTATTAGCCGTCCTATTAGGAATCAGATGCGCGGTCCGGTTTACAGGCCGCGCATCATGTGTTAATGAGGATCAGCGCGCGAAGTAACGGTCTACTGCAAGCTGTTTCAGCTCAATAGCGCGCTGGATATTCATGCCTTCAAGCGTTTTGAGCATATCGGGCAGTTTGTCAATCGATTCAAGGCCCATGATTACTTTGGTCTCATACTCATCCATGAGCGTAGTAATTTCGATGACTATTTCCGACAGTTCATCGCTTTCTTCAGCGGTTTGCGATATGGGCGGGATAAGGTAGCTGCTATCGCCGATGTTATAGTTCACGGCCGCAATGGACTGGCCTTCGAATGTGGATACAACCATGCGCTGGTAAGCGTCAGGCTCTATGCCCAGACTACCATTGCATGCCATTCCACCGGCTTTTAACAGCACACTGTCCACAGGCAGTCCGCTGCCGCCAATCAATTCAGCGGATGATTTGTAAACGGGCTTGCCATCCACAAGGGTATACACGTCGGAACCGGGACCGAAGTTGTAGATCAAGCCGCCTTCTTCTGAGAACACATAGTTGAGTATTTGCACGGCGAGATTCGGGTTCGCGCAATCCGTGGATATTGCGAATCCACCTGTGCCAACCGTAAAGCCACTCTTGTTGCGAACGATTCCATCCGGGCCGACCGGATACGGCGCGCCAACGAGGAAGAACGACTCATCGCCGACAGACTTCATCGCGTTGGTCCAGTTCCCCAGGAAACCCATGCCATACCCGGCATATGTAGCGCCAGCAAGGTTGTCGGTCATCTTGGCGGTTAGCATATTTCGGTCGTTGGTGATATACTCGGGATCTATCAAGCCTTCGGCGTACCATGCTGCCATTGTCCGCAGATAATTCGCATACTCGTCAGACAAGTATGTATGCATAACCTGGCGTTCAGGGTTAAGATAGAACCCTTCACTGTACGGATTCAACCC
Organism: Clostridia bacterium; assembly: GCA_025997215.1. Next base: position 14,558 of record BNUH01000042.1, on the reverse strand, counting down.
GAATGGGATCCTCCAGCTCCTGATTTGGTTATGGTTGGGTGACGGGACAAACGCCAATTCATCCTTTTCGCCATTACCGTTCGGGTCGCCATCGCGGAAGGCTGTCAGGACATCATGCCATTCCTCAATTGTAGCAGGCATATCAAGGCCAAGGGCGCTAAGCCAGTCTTGGCGGATCTGGAATCCTTCAAACGTACACGCAAACTGTGTCTCATATATATGAGGGAAATACGCGATTGTACCTTCGTCGGTGGACATCTGGTACTTCCAGTCAGGGTGTTCTTCCAACAAGGTAGTAAAGTCCGGCGCGTCTGTCGCAAGCAGGTTATTTAACGGTATAATTATCCCGTCGGCAATGGCCTTGTTCGCGCCAGCGCCTTGGAACGTACCCCAGCCGCCATTAATCACGTCAGGCAGTGTCCCGCTGGCCAGCATCAAACTGAAGCTCTCAGCCTCACTGCCAACAGCAGGGTGTATAAACTCAATTTCAGTATTAAACTTCTCTTGTATGTACTGCCAGCAAGCAATGTCGTTCCATGTAGTATAGACCTCTGAGACCTTAGACCCCAAACCAGTCCAAACCGTTAGTTTGGGCTTGCCCTCCCCTAATGCGGCAGAGCCGGTAAGCATTATCGCAGCGAGCAATACCAGACATACAACTGCGGATGCTATTCGCTTCATAAGACAGCGACCTCCCAATCATTGTTTCGGCTTACGCCGTATCCCCAAAACCCGGCGCAGTACCGATCTCTTGATTAACAGTATAGGGCTGTTGGGCAGGATATCAATCGCCGTTATCTTTGGGCAATCGACGTTTTCTGATTATTCTGTATCGTCGTTTTGTTTGGCGCCCATCATTCTATTGCTTTCCTTTTCACGGTATTGGCCTGGGGTAATGCCCAGCTCACGCTTGAACGCGCGTATGAACGTATTGGTGTTGGTATATCCCACATACTCCATTATCTCAGCGACGGGTTTGTCGGTCAGCAGCATTTGGAGCGACGCCTTAATGCGCAAACTCTGCAGGTGCGCCGAGAGCGTCTCGCCTGTTTTTTCCGCGAATGTGCGCGACACATATGAAGCGTTAAGCGATAGAATATCAGAAATAGTATTGACATTCAGCATGGGATCCGTATAACGAGCCGAGACAATTGACCTGATTTTATCAACCAGCGCTTCGTTCCGGTTCAGGCCTGCCTCCATTATTAGTTTAGACAGCATTGCGTTTATTTGAATATAATGTTTATGTAAGACATCAATCCGATCCACCCATATATATTGAATAAGGCGCTCCATAATTTCAGCCAGGTTGATGTTGTATACCGACTGGCATTCCCTGGCAGTCTTCAAGTATGTCATGCACAAATGATACCCCAGCAGCCGGCATTGTTTCACCGTGAGATTCTGCCGCTGGTTTTGGCTGATGATTTCCTCCAGGACGCTATTCATCATGCCTTGGTTTCCGCTGCACAGTATTTGACTGAACCGATCATCGAACGCGTTTGTGTAGTTGATCCCGCCGAAGTCTGACTCAAACGCAACATCGTTGAAATAGATCAATCCACCACGCCCATCCATTTTTCGGTGATCAAAGGCGGTTAGTTTCTCAACATATGCACCGGGCAGTGACAGCAAGCCGCTATGCTGCATACTGACAGAAAACCAAAGCTGAGTATTTGATTCATTCTGCAATCGCTCCCAGACCAATGCGAGTTGCTGCATATCGCTTGATTCAAATTGTTTGTCTGAGTTGATAACACAGCATACAGTATCCATAACGGGAAGCGTATGAATCCTGTCACTTAAGAAATGTGTTCTGAACAATTCGTCGGCATCGCGTACAAAAGCGCGCGTATACTGGCCGAACTCATCACGTGTGATTGTAATGACCATAAATAATGATCCACTGAAGGTTATGCCATAATGCTGGAGCAGCTCACCAATTGAATCGGCATCATAATTCCTGCCTATAAGCAAGCGCCTTAGGCTCTCAAGACCAAGCTGTATACCTTGCGCGCTTAGCTGCTCCTCCATCCTGGCCTTATCGGAATGCAAACTTTCTAAATGCCTTTCCAGGAATTGGTATTCTGTCTCCTTATTATAACGTTGATCCCCGCCGCGATAGAGACTGCCCAGCAGCCGCGACAATGGCTGATACTGAAAAAATGAGAGCAGCAGCGCGGACAATATACACAGCATCAGCGCCACACCTGATACAATAAGCGAATAGCTGACAATATAGTTGGTTTTTTCCAGCACGCGGGAATTGGGTGACAGGAATGAATACCGCCATCCATTATTCTCGGAAACCAGCGATGTGTAGAGATAACCGCGGCTGTTTGGCAGTTTGCTGCCATTTATCGCGTCTGCTTGACCCAAAACATCAACATTGTCTCCACGGGCGATAACCGTCTTCCCATCAGCTGATGACACCAATATGCTGCCCCCTTCCAGCGCGCTCTGCTGGCGGAAGTACGTATCGAGCATATTAATATTCAAATATATAGCAATAACCGCGCTTAACCCGCGCTTACGCCCATCCATCCTGGTTATGACGGCCATTCCTTGCTCTGGGTCCAATCGATATGATGATGCAGGGGTGGTATCCAGCGCATGCAGCCAATCGGTAAATGGCATATTGTATCGCTTGATATATAGTGAATGGAATGTTTTCAAATCATATTTACCGTTTGAGGTTATAACAGACTCGATATTCGGATAATAAACGCCGATCTCATCGATGAAGCTGTTTGCGGTCTTATATATGCGCAATGTATTAGTCAGTTCATAGGCTTTATATATTTGCGCGCTGCTAAGCGGCGACTCAGCAAAGGACAACATGGTTAAATCTGGTATATTCTTCATTTGGAATACCAGCGTATTTATCTCCGAAAACCACGTATCAACATTAGCGCACAACTGTCGCAGCATGGTGTTGTGTGTATCAATCAGCTCACCGGCAAGGGTATCCCTCGCGCGCGCATAAATACCCAGACCTGTAGCAAGGGGGATAAGCGTTATAACCACATAGGTGATAAACCACCGCCTGATAACAACGCCATGAAGCCCGATTAGTTTATGCTGCATGAATCTATACCCCTGCCGTAACTTTCTTAGCCAATTGTTCCATCCGCGGGTATGCGTACTCGAAGAACCCCTTCAGCCCTTCGCAGTAACGGTTAAGACTGGGCTGGCCGTTGGTGTATGGCTCACAGTCCCTGCGGCAGCCGCCTTTGCATAGCGCAAACCACTTGCACATTGGGCAGTCCGGGTGCTTTATGGCTGACGAGGACGTGAACGCCAGCGCGTCCCGTGCCTTGGCCAGGCGCGGGATGGAGTCGGTGTTGATGTCCCCCAGTTTGTGGGTATCCAGCGCGTAGAAGTCGCATGGGTACACAGAACCATCCGCTTCAACCAAATAGTACAAGCCGCAGACACCAGTCATGCCGCATTGCTCCGGCGGGTAACCCGCCAGCATGATGATGTAGTTATCCAGGTTCCTTACGCTTACGGCATGGCCAGCGTTTATCGATAATTCATACCGATCGAATACCGCCTTGAGGAAATCGCCATACGCTTCCGCGGTCGGCGCGTAAGGCGAATCCGCCGAGTCGAAGTCGCCGATGCATGGTATGAATTGCAGATACCCGTGCGGCGATAGCTCATCGAACAATTCCGCGCTCTCGCTTGCGGATTGGGATGTCACTACACACAATATATTGTATAGCGTTTTGTGCTGCTTGAGAATGTTGATCGCATCTATTACGTACGAGTATGTCCCTTTGCCATCCGCACCTACGCGATTAGCATCGTGTATGCTTTGTGGTCCATCCAGGGATACTCCCACCAGGAACCCATTATCCTTGAAGAATTCCGCCCACTCGTCGTCTATCAGCAACCCATTGGTTTGTATGAACAGGCTGACGCTAGTGCCGCGCGTGTTGTATGCCCGAACCAGCGAGATAAACCTGCGGTAGAATTCCAATCCGGCCATCATTGGCTCGCCGCCCTGGAAGCAAATCGATACGCAGCCATCGGCGTATGCGAAAGCCTTGCGCACCAGCGTGTTGAGTGTCTGCTCGGACATCACCCCGCTTGAGCCGTCTTCGCGCTTGCCCGCGACATCGCGGTAGAAGCAGTATCGGCAGGCGCAGTTGCATAGGCTGGAGGCAGGTTTGACAAGCATCGTCAGCGGGCGCATTCGACCACTCCTTGAAGATCAACATTCATACCTTAGTATAAACGAACAGCGGCGCGTTGACAATCAAGTTGTGTTCTTCTTCGTGTGAAAATTATATAATCAGTATGAACCATATAGCGCGAATTAGCGAAGGAGGGCTATGGATGCCAAAGATCCGCACCCATCCACTATGTTCAGAGTTTGCCCATAAATTGTGGAGACGCTGCGAAACAGGTTCCGTGAGACCAGCGTACATCTGGAGCTGCTGGGGCGTTATTTTGAGGAAGGCGAGTACGAGAGACGCCATTTGGATAGGCAACGATCACGGCGGATACGAGATGAAGCTGAGCATTATGGAATACTTCGGTCGCAAAGACGTGTCGTTTAACGACGTCGGTGCCTATTCGACCGAAATATCACGCTATCCGGTCTATGCGATTCAGATTAGCGCACGCGGTTTCCACCGGATTGTGCCGCCGAGGCATACTTATCTGCTCCACCGGCATCGGTATGAGCATCGTAGCTAACCGTTTCACCGGCGTGCGCGCTTCGCTGTGCACCAGTGTGCATATGGGACACATGACGCGCGCGCATAACGACTCCAACATCCTATGTTTAGGCGGCAAGATAACCGACCGGGACATGGCTTTTGACATTGTTGAGGAATGGCTCAAGACCCAGTTCGAGGGCGGGCGGCATTCCATTTCGCTGGACTATTTGGATTCGCTGGATGAGATTCCCAGCGAATCGCAGCGAAACGCGTAATTGCGGAAAAAACGACTTTAAAGCCGAGGTCAATGACAGCTCTGTCCGTGCGGGACGATCGTCCCACACTGGAATGGAAGGGGTGTAATCCCTTGCCATTCATTACTATTAACGAGGTCAACGCAAACTCGGTTCACGCGGTACGATCGTCCCACACGGGAATGGAAGATGTGTAATCCCCTGCCCTGCCAGCTCGCTCCGTGTGTGACGATCGTCACACACGGGAATTGAGGAGTGTAATCCCTCTGTCCTTTATTACTATGGTTAGCCAGTCATAACGGATTTGGCGTCTTTCCATTACCTCAGATGATACGACGCAACGGCACCAGGTATGTACTGGGATCATGTCATTGCAATTCACGTGACGATCGTCACGCGAAACTCTGGCCATATGCTAGAGGTTGGCGCTCCGACGGCAGGGTTACGACGTTTGTCTGCCTGTGGGCATTTGCCCACAGCCTATGGTGTTTCTGCCACGGGATGCGGACAACAGCGCACATCCGACAACACAGCTATAATGTGCTCGAATATTTTGTGCACAGTGTTGCCTACGGGTATTTGCTCGTACCCTGAAATACGACAATTTTTATCACTTAACCGAAGGGTAGGATGGATGGTTATCATGTGATACACAAGAAGGTGTACTCATTGTCTAGAGATATTTTTTATTTAAGGTGCTAAACTTGGCTGGTTGTTCACACGGCTCTTGGCTGGATGTTCACGCGAATCCTTGGCCGAATGTCACACGATTCTCTGGCCGGATGCCGTGAGATTCCTTGGCCGGATGACATGCGATCCTCTGGCCGGATGCAACGAAATTACCAATCATCTTATCCTGTCATCCTTTTACCGAGCCGATCATCATGCCTTTTACAAAATACTTCTGTGCAAAGGGATACATACAAAGCATAGGCGCAGTGGAAATGACGATGATCGCATACTGCATCGATTGGCGGATTGTCTGCATACGCGCAACTGCCTCAGGATCAAGTTGATCCGTCTCGAAGTTTGACTGGATAAGAATCTGGCGTAGAAATATTTGCAACGGATAGAGTTCTTTGCTATTCAGATATAAGAAAGCATTAAAGTATGCGTTCCAATGAGCGGCAGCATATTGAATCGCCAGAACAGCGCAGATTGTCTTCGACAATGGCAGGACAATCCTGAGGAAGAAATATGTATCCGAGCAACCGTCAATGCGGGCGGCCTCTAATAATTCGTCTGCGATATTGCTTTGTATGAATGTACGCGTTACAATTAGGTTATACACACTCATACACCCCGGAATTATCATAACCCAAGGCGTATTAAGCAATCGAAGATTTTTGATAAGGAGATAATTTGGAATCATACCGCCGCTAAATATCATGGTAAATGTAAATATCAATGTAAAAATCCTGCGTCCAGCCAGATTTTTACGCGCCAACGGGTAAGCGCAAACCATTGTGATAGCTATACCCAGGAGAGTACTGCTAACGGTATATATCAGTGTGTTGCGGTATCCTATCCATATGGAACGGTATTGGAGTACATACTTGTACCCGCTGAAATCCAGCTCGACCGGAAACAGCAACATACGCCCGGAGAGTACCGAACTCGCGGAAGATATGGAGGCAGACAATACATATACCAACGGATACAGCACCATCAACGCCAGCGCCCCTGATATCAAATAGCACAGAGCGTAAAATATCTTATCTCCTTGCGTAACCGCCGCTTTGCGTGATACCATGCTTGCGCCTCCCTACCACAAATTGCTATCGGATAATTTCCCTGATATAAAGTTCACTGTTACGATGAGTATCATGTTTACTACCGAGTTAAAAAAACCGATCGCTGTGGAATATGAGAAATCCGCAGCGCCGCCTGCCGACAAACCCATCTTATATACGTATGTTGAAATAACCTCGCTAGTCACTAGATTAACGTTATTCTGCATTAGAAATACTTTCTCAAACCCTATGCTCATCACACTTCCAGCCCGTAGTATCAGCAGAGTGATCACGGTCGGCAGTATCGCTGGAAAATCAATATGGATCACCCTCCGGAATCTTGATGCCCCATCAATCATCGCTGCTTCGTGCAGTGTAGGATCGACCGCAGCGAGAGCTGCAATGTAAATAATTGACCCCCATCCAAATTCCTGCCAAACACCTGACCACACATAGAAATGACGGAAATTATCCGGTGATGCAAACAGATCCGTTGGGAAACTACCTGTCAGCTTAACGGCCAAAATGCCGTACAAACCATTTCGAGCAGAAAAAATCTGAAGCAACATTCCAACCAGCACAACCATTGATATAAAGTGAGGGAGTGTGGTTATGGCCTGTGCAGCGTTTTTATACTTTTGTGAACCGAGACAATTCATGAGCAGCGCCATGATGATGGGGATTGGAAATCCGCATGCAATGGAATAAGCTGATAACAATAGAGTGTTCTTTAGAGTACGTACGAAATAGTAATTACCAAAGAATTTCCTGAAGTTGTCAAAACCTACCCATTTACTTCCCCAGATACCCTTTCGCGCCGAAAAGCTGCGGAATGCTATCTGCAAGCCGCCCATGGGTACATAAGAAAACAATATGATGTAAGACAATGGTATCAACAAGAACAGATAAAGCTGCCAATCGCGGCGGATACTCGCCGCATAGAAACGATGCCTGTTATTGTTAGCCAGCTCTGTTGATCGGTTCATGGATTATTATCTCCCTAGTTGATAATGACTATCCAGGGTTTGTGCAAGCGAATGATCGCTCGCACAAACCCGTGACATGCACGACAGCGACAATGTTATTGAATGCTGCGGTTGTACGCATCTTGCGCGCATTTCAAATAGTCATATGCACCGATCGAATCAATAGTATTCAAGAATTGATCCCATGACGCATCGTCCAACAAGGTATTACCCAGTAACCAGTTGGCATTGGTCTCTGACACAAACGTGCTGATCGTTGAACTGAGGGATTGGATTACGGACGCCTCATCCTCGGTATAGATCAGCTTGACGATCTTTTCATCCGGGAAGTACCCGCCTTGCTGATATAGGCTGATACCGGTCGCTTCGTTGACGGAGAAAGGTGATACTGTCGCTGGGTTGATGCCCATTCCGTTCGCAATGCCATACTGACGAATGAACGGGCCGTTTTGCATGTACGATCGATTTTGTGGAGCGCCGCTGCCCCAGAAAGTGGCGTCGTTATAGACGACGATATATGCGTCAAAGCCTGGGTAAGGGGATATATAGTCCGACGCATTATCCAAATCGGAAAGATAATCCCAGTCTGCGTATCGCGCTCCGAAACGGGTAGCTATGCTCAACTCTTCGCTGACCATCAGATCTCCGACGCTGAAGGCGGCAGCGACGTGTTCGCAGTCAGCGGAAATTATCATCGCGCAAGAAGCTTTCGAGGGATTTACGGTGGCGTATTGAACCTGATTGGGGCCAATAAGCGGAGCCAGCGCCTTATATACAGACTTAACGCCTACATCTGTAATCGGGCTTGGTGTAGAAAAGCCAAACGTAAATGCCGTAACATCGCTTGTATTAATCATGGTCTGGAAGGCAGCATTATCTTGGGTAATGGTCTCGGTCGGAATCAAGCCTTCTTTGACTAGAGATGCTATCCACTCAATACCGTCACGCCATGCTGTTTCCGTAAAAGAGAATGAGAGTTCTTTATCGCTTACCTTCATGTACATATTGCTGCTATCGGTGTATACAAACGAGTTCATCAAGTAGTTGAACCACTGACCGCCGATGCCGCCATAGCCGGCAAGTCCTACCTCGTCAGAAACACCATTGCCATTCAAATCGCTAGTTTTTATTTTCTTAAGCAGCTCTTCAAACTCGGCAGTAGTGGTCGGTGCACTGATGTCCAGTTGGGTGAGCCACGGCTCATAGTACCATACCTTGGCGCTACACTCATTCCCGTAGGACTGGTTGAGCGTGGGGATGTAGTATATCTCGCCATCCGGCATCGTTATGGAGCCGCGAAAATCGTACCCGACACGCTCCATAGCCTGATAAATGTTTGGGGCGGTTTGCTCGCTTGCGTACAGCTCCTTTAGGCCGGTTATAGCGCCTTCCTGCGCCCAGTTGTATACCTGCACGTCGGAAAAGCCGCCGAAAATGAAATCTTCCAGCTTGTCGCCACCAGCTACCTTCAGCTGCATTTTATCAGCATAATCGGTTGAAGCATACACATTATACTGGATGTCGACGCCGAGGGTTTGCTCTAGATATAGCGTCACCTCGTTTTTGTTGTAATCCTCTACTTTCGTATTGTCGCTGATTGCGGCGGTCAGTACGATAGGCGCGCCGACTGGCGCAGCATGCCCAACAGCACCAAAGCACGCCGTAAGAAGAGCGATCGCAATAAAGATACTGAGAAAACCACGTTTCATAGAATGGACCCTCCTTTATTAGTCTAGAATATCAAACCGACATCATGTCATTTGTCGGCTAGATTTTAGGGAGACAGTTTCGACCGCCGTCGATTAGGATATTCACGCCGGTCATGAATGCGGCCTTATCCGAACAAAGATAAAGGAAGAGATCGATGATCTCTTGAGGATATGCCGCGCGTCCAATGAGAGTGCGCATATTCGCCATGCTTTCGCGAGTCAGCACAGGACCCGGCGATATGCAGCAAACGCGCACATTATGTGATGCCCCATACTGGGCTAGCGACTTAGTCAACCCATACATCACACCGCTTTTCGCTGAGGCGTAATCAATTGCGCTGCCGGAGCCTTCCTCGCCTGTGATCGAGCCGATGTTGATGATGACCCCGGTATTCTGCTCAAACATATACCCAATTGCTGCGTGAGCAAAGTAAACCTGCGCCTTGAAATTTACATCAATACCCCAATCAATAATGTGTATGTCCGTATCCTTAAACTCACCCGTCTTAAAGATCCTGCCAGAAGCCCCGCCGGCAAAACTGCTAATGATGTCTATACTGCCATAAGTCTGTTTAGCCAGATCCATAGCAGCCTTGACCTGTTCATATACACGCACATCGACAACCAGCGGCGTAACCTCACCGCCATTGTCAATTAGATCCTGAGCGCAAGCGTTTAGCGCGTTTTCATTTACATCACACATGACGATTCTAGCGCCCTCTCGCGCCAGGCATTGGCACGCCAGAAGTCCCATACCAGACGCCGCGCCTGATATTACTGCCGTTTTCCCGACAAAACGCGATTCATTCATAATCATTGTCTCTCCGCATCAAATATGAATCAACAAATCATTAGTCGCATTTCATGCTCAGCGTTCGACCGCCATCAACGATGTAATTCTGTCCAGTTATGAAACTGGAATCTTCGCTGGCGAGAAACGCGACCAATGCGGCAACTTCTTCTGGTTGTCCAGCGCGTCCTAAAAACGTCATTGGTCCTCCGGTGTCCTTGCGAACAATCGAGCCGGGCGATACACAATTCACGCGTATGCCGGATCGACCTACTTCAATTGCCAGCGCTTTAGTAAACGCAATGACCCCGCCCTTTGCCGCAGAATAGTCCGCCATGGTCGGGATGCCGTTTACACCCGCTACTGAGCCGATATTGATAATCCTGCCGACCTTTTGAGCTATCATATATGGGATAACAGCGCGAGTTGCTATCATTAAGCCAATCAAATTTACCTCGATCGTTTGCCGCCAGGATTCTTCTGTGGATTCGGCAAATTTCACGCGCGGATACTTCTGGGAATCGAACCAGTCGGATGGTCCGCCTGCATTATTTACCAAGATGTGAATACCGCCGTATTTCTCGGCTGCGCATTTCATAATCGCTTGCATCGCGCCGCTATCACGGATATCAGCGGATGCAGCCATCGCGCTGCCGCCGATAGCGCGAATGTTGTCCGCTACTTCAGCAGCCTTATGCTCGAAGAGATCGATTGCAATCACGTTAACGCCTTCCTTTGCAAGGCGCAGAGCGCATGCACTTCCGATACCACCGCCAGCACCGGTAATAATCGCAGTTTCACTCGAGAATCGCATCAACAGCCCCCCCTTATTCACAAAAGCATGGCCTTATTTATGCACTTAGTATACAGAACATCCATTGCGGTGTAAATGCGAAACCTGATATTCTTTTAACGTTTCTGATACTTTATTTGGGACTGGCTTGCATTCTGCGCGAGTATTCAGTAGGTGTTTCACCTGTAGATTCCTTAAATGCGCGGCTAAAATGGTAAATACTGCTATACCCAACTGCCTCCGCTACGCCTGCAACAGATGATAATCCCGATTGCAACAAGATTTTCGCTTGATCAATTCGTTTCTCTTTGATGTAACGCATTGGCGGTATTCCATACTTCTCTGCAAATATCTTCCGAAAATATACAGTGGAGACCTTCGCTTGACGAGCCAGCTGTTCATTGGTTAATTTAGGATCGTTCCAATGCGCCTCCATGTAGTCGTTTGCAGCGGTTATCAGGTTGAACTTGGCGCTTGATGCGTACGGCTTTGTTCTACCTTCGCCTATCGTGGCGAAAATTTCATACAAAACGGCAAAGCAACGTGCGTGATAGCCATCCTTGCGAAACAACCATAATGCTGTGAGCTGATTCAGCTTCTTAGCTATGCCAAGGGCGTCGTTGACTGGCAGCGGCAGCGTGGTGATTTCCGTGGGTGGTTCGGGGAATTCTGATTGAAAGTTTACAACAATGTTTTCGCTGTGTTCAACGCTTATGAAGTCATAGCTGGTTTTCCATGGCATCAACAACAAAGTATTTGGGTCGGAAACGTAGCGCTTCCCTTTGTTATGATATATCACCTTTCCGCTTATAGCCATGATGAGGCCATATTCTCTGCGGTCGATCATTTCTCTGCGTTCGCCCTCGGAGAGAGTGACAGATAAGATACCGGCCACACTTGTAATAGTAGCTCTTGAGATATCAAAAATACGATCGCCTCCTTTTCATCAAGTGCATATTCTGTATCATTTATGATAAATTATACCACACTGCTCATTTACATTCAAGGCCTAAATTGTTACAATATATTTCAGTAATAATTGATCCTGCAAGGAGATGAACCTATGCGTCCATTGTTCAGCGCCCTCCGCGCAAAAAAGCCCATACTTACTAGCATGATCACGGAACTGACCGCAGCTGGCGCGATTGATCGTATACGCAACTCCATATACGATGGAGCCGACGCTGTCGCTTTACACCTTGAGATATTAGGTGAAGAATACCAATCGCTTGATTCACTGAAAAACATATTCGGTTATGCCTGCGATTTACCCATCATGACGATTAACTACCGTACAGAAGCCAGGTCAACCATCACTGACGAGATACGCGCCAAACAGCAGCTGCTAGCAATAGATGCAGGTGCAGCCATGTGTGATATATTTGGAGATATATTCGGTGAGGCGCCTTTGCAGTTGGCAATTGATCCTGTCGTTGTCGCCAAACAAAAAGAGCTGATCCGCCAGATACACGACAAGGGCGGCGAGGTTCTCATGTCTTCACATACATGGATACCCATGTCTGCTGAACATGTGCTTGAGCACGCTCTAGCTTTAGCAAATCGTGGAGCAGATATGGTAAAAATCGCCATGACTGTGCACAGTGATGAGGACTTACTGGAAGCCATCCGCGCCACTTCATTAGTAAGCAAGCAACTGCCTGTTCCATTACTGCATGTTTGCATGGGGCAACATGGTAAAGCCCATCGTGTATTCGCGCCTGTTTTTGGCTCTTGTATGATCCTATGCGTTCAAGAGTATGCGCCTAACAGCCACAAGGATCAGCCGCTGTTACGTGCGGTACACACAATATACGACAATCTCGATTGGCACATGAACCGCAATCAGCTGGTTGGTACCCGTGCGGCTGCTGCTTCGCTTCAGGATGATTGCGGTAAAGTGTAAGCACGCTCTGTCTCAATTACAAACCTGATGTGGCAGCTACGCCTGAACCTGATGGGGCGGATAGTATCCGCCCCTATCAGTATAATGAACACGGAGAGCATCCAGACACCTTAGGGAGAAAACGGTAATGTTATAAACAGAGGCGCACTCACGCGCCCCTCAGTTCGTTCAACAACTCGTCAACTGTCTTCCCGCTCCGTTCCAGGGCCGCCATGAACTCTTTATATTTCATCTGAGGCTTACCATCCTTGATCTCTACCAGCCGCTGTTTCCAATTCATAACTTTTTCCAGTTCCGCCTCACCTCTGGATAAGTCTTCCTGCCTATCAGCGAGGACTTTCTCGGTCTTTGCTATCAGCTCATACCTCTTGGCGTTCAAAGCCTCCCAATGCTGAATCCGTTTATCAGCTTGAGCAATCCGCTCTTCATGGGTAGGATAAGGCTTACGCTCTTTGGCTTTTGGCGTAGGTTCGGCCACCATAGGCACTACTTTAGCCGAAGTAGACTTCCTTCTCTTTTTGGAAGGATCACCTGAACCTTTGATTCCTTTTGGCATAACACATTGTCCCCCTACATATTTTATTACCTGTTTTAGAGTATACCCATTTTCTCCCATTTATACAAGTACTTGCAGGAAAAGTTATTCTGTGGTATAACCTGACTTCGGCAGCAAAAAGGCAGAAAACAGCCGAAAACCCTAAGCGCAGCAAGGGTTTTCGGCCTTTGGCAACTGAAGAAACCTGTTAGGATTGAGCGGCAGTTTCCGGTTTGTTTGCTCCCGCCAATACTTTTTTTATCTCGCCAAGCGAGCGATATCGCTTCTCTAAATCGATCCCTGTTTTTGCCAGCACCGCCTTGGTTACCTCGTCCGCATGGTGAAACACATAGTGATTCTCGCCCATCAGCGTGCATGTCGCTCGCCTTAGGCTGCTCGCTATCCGCCCAATTGTATACTCATTATCGAGCCGACGCTCTAATAATCGCGCTATTACTAGTGCAACAAAACATACTAGAAAGTGCGCTTGTATATGGTCTTCACGCGATACATATACCGGTCTTGTCCGAAAGTCACTTTTTGTGACTTTGAATGATTCTTCGATCCGCCATAAACCTCGGTATGTTTCTATGATCTGTTCATCAGTTTTGTCTAGTTCGCTGGTCACTAGCGCATAATATCCGTCAAATTGCTCATCCGCCTTCTGCCGCTCTTCATCAAAGACCGGCTTCTTTCCTGTTTCCGTCACTTCTCCGCTCTTCAGATCAAATGTCAACTGCTTGACATATTTTTCTGCGCCGTAACTCGTCGCCTGGTTGTATTTCCCAGGGTGCGCGGCCATGTCGCGCGCCTTTTGTAACACGCCTTCACGCTGGTTCTTTGCGCGTCGATCATAATCCGGACTGTAAAATATTACCTGTTTTTCATCCACTGTCTCTTTCTTGCGCTTACCTTGTATGTCTGTCACCCACACCTCGCGCGGGTACGTTCGGGATTTGATCTTGAAGCCGCCGTCTTGCATTCTATAACCTTCTTTGTTCAACACGAACGACTGCAATTCATTGTTTGCGCCGCGAACCGTCTGCGAATATACATACCCATCTTGATTCAACAGATTAAAAACCACGTTATCCGAGGTGTTTAACCCTTTATCAGCCACCACGACCATCCTTCCTAATCCATAGTCCGTATGCAGACGTCTCATCACAGGTATCATCGTTTCAC
>BNUH01000041.1 GCA_025997215.1 Clostridia bacterium | reverse complement strand
CCGCGCTCCTCGATCAACTGGCGCAGCAGGCTCTTTTCTCCCTTTGCTTTCTTTGCCATTTTCTTCCCTCCCCTAACTCTAGTTTGGTTCTGTTATTGGAGGTTTACACATTCTGTGCGGCAGTCTCAATAATGACGTTTATACAAGAATTTTGCTATTCTATTAGCTATTAATTCAACTTCGCTTTTTTCTAGGTAGGGGTGCATCGGCAGACTTAGAACACGTCTTGTAGCATCGATAGTATTAGGATAATAATCATCTGATAGTTTCATTGAGGAATATGCTGATTGTTGGTGTAATCCTCTAGGATAATAAACCATTGATGGAATGCCTCTTTCTTTCAAGTGTTTTTGCAATTCATTACGTTGTGTTTCGTTTTCAAGCAGAATCGTATACTGTGCCCAGCTTGAGCAGTATCCTTCAGGAACAAGAGGAATGGTAACAACATCACACAATCTGTTAGTGTATGATTCAGCAACCTTGTTTATCTGTTCCCATTCATATTTTACAAGAGCTCTAAATTTTGGAATTAGAATAGCCGCTTGCAATGTGTCGAGACGAGAGTTCATCCCGATTATTCGATTGTCGTACTTGTCCTCAGGTGAACGTCCTTGTGCACGCAATGATCGTAATAGCTTATTCATATTATCATCGTCAGTGAATATAGCACCACCATCGCCATAGCAACCCAACGGCTTCGCAGGAAAGAAAGATGTTGTAGCAGCATCTCCAAAAGATCCCACCCTTTTGCCGTTTATATTTCCGCCGAATCCTTGAGCCCCATCTTCGAGAATTCTGAGCCCATACTTTTTTGCTATTGGCTCGATCGATTCATAGCTTGCTGGTAGCCCAAACAAGTCCACCGGGATGATGACTCTTGGTGTGAGCTTACCCTCATGTAAAGTCTTTTGAATGGCTATCTCTAGCGCATTTGGGTTAATATTGAATGTCCGAAGATCGATATCAACTAATACTGAGGTTGCTCCTAAAATGGAAGATGCTCCTGCTGACGCAAAGTAAGTGAAATCAGATGTAAATACTGCATCACCTTCGCCAATTCCCCACGCCATTAATACAAGTTGCAAAGCGTCCGTGCCATTTGCACAAGATACGCAGTGTTTAACACCGACATACGCAGCCAGTATATTTTCAAGTTCACTTACTTTAGGCCCCATTATAAATCGACCATCAAGAATCACTTCATTAATAGCCGAATCAATTTCATACTTCATTCTTCTATATTGTTCACCTAGATCTCTAAATTGCATTTTTCACCTCAACCAATCCATTTTCACACACTTCGTAAGTACGATTGCATGATTCACAGTGTAAACTCTCATGCAATAGTTGACCGCATTCACATGCCCAACCATGCTGCTTCGCAGGAACTCCTAGCATCAATGCATAATCCGGCACGTTAGAAGTAACTACTGCACCAGCGCCAATCAATGCCCATCGTCCAATATTATGACCACATACTATTGTGGCATTAGCACCTATGGATGCGCCTTCTTTTACTAGCGTCCTCTTATATTTCGCACTACCCTTTGGATACTTCGCACGTGGTAAAGTATCATTTGTGAATACGCAAGATGGTCCACAGAATACGAAGTTTTCTAGTTCAACACCTTCGTATATTGATACATTGTTTTGAATTTTGCACCCTTTTCCTATTTTGACGTTGTTACTTATATTGACATTCTGACCTACTGAACAGCTCTCACCGATGCTTGCTCCACACTGGATGTGACTGAAATGCCATATCTTCGTTCCGTCTCCGATTTTTACATTATCGTCTATTAAGCTACTTTCATGCACAAACCATTCGCTCATTTTCAAACCTTCCTACAAAATCAAGTGTTGAGCACTCTGCTAGCGGTAACTGAACCGGACGGTGCTCATGAGCTGACTTATAAATAGCTAATACTAGCTCAAGTGTTCTTCTACCAGAATAACCGTTAATGAGCGGTGAGCGATCTTTAATGATCGCATCGATCATGTCTTTATATAAAGGAGTATGCCCAAATCCATATACATTAGGCGGGTTCTCGTTATACAACGATTTCACTTCTTGAGAATCATCTATTCCATCTCCAAATCGCCATTCCTCAATGTTATTAACAGATTGCCCGCCTGCTTTAACTGTTCCTCGCTCCCCGAAGAGATATAATGTCTCTTCAAGATTCTTTGGATATACACAGGTTGTACCTTCGATTATACCGTATCCGCCATTGGAAAATTTGATCAGGGCGATACCTAAGTCTTCAGCCGCGATGAAATCATGCATCAACTGATCGGTATATGCCATGACCTCTGTTGCTTCGTTACCCATCATCCAGCGAAGCAAATCGATATTGTGAATACACTGATTCATTAACGCTCCGCCGTCTTGCGCCCATGTGCCACGCCATTTTGCTTGGTTGTAATACTCTTGACCGCGGTTCCATCGGATATGCGCTGTTCCATATAGCATCCGCCCAAAACGTCCTTGCTCCAATGCATGTCGAATGTATTGTATAGATTTATTGAAGCGATTCTGATGGCTGACGCAGACCTTGACTCCTTTTTCTTTTGCTTTTGCAATGATTGCATCTGCATCACCCAATGAGAGGGCTATAGGTTTTTCAATAATTACATGACACACTGCCTCGATGCAATCAAGTGCGATAGCAGCATGTTTACCGCTTTCAGTTGCTATTGCAACTAATTCAGGGTGGCATACACTCAACATTTCCTTATAATCTACAAACAACCTTGTCGAATCAGTTAGGTTAAAGTGAAGAGTTTTATTCCTCATTACCGCTGTGTCTATATCACAGATGGCAACAATATCCAGCCCTGATGCTTTAGCTGCCGCTAGATGATTAGGTGATATTCGACCACAACCTATTAATGCATAACGAATTGTTTTCATCGACTCTTTTCCCACTCCCGAATACTATCACATATTTTTTCTGCGGCATGACCCTCACCAAACGGTTGATATGTTGGATCAATTATTTGCTTAGTTGACAGTTTTGTCAGTATATCTAGTTTGTCAGGCTTAGCTAATTGATTGCGATTAGATACCATGGTCTCCGGCCAAGCGACATGATCAAAAACAAAAATGCACTGTACTCCAGCATAAAATGCTTCACATTGTAAACCGCCAGAATCTGTGACTATTTTGGTCGCATGCTTTATCAATTGAACAGAATCAGAATATCCGACAGGCTGAAGCAAATGTACATTATGGTACTTCTTCTGCTTACACACGCGCATTGCTCGATCATGATTCCTTGGATGAACAGGATATATTGTCGGCGCGTCGAGTGTATCCATCGCCCCTAGTATTTGGATTAGCGGCTCATCTGATGACGTATTCTCCTGGCGATGGCATGTCATTAAATAGTATTTTTCTGGAATGAAAATTTCAGTACCGTCCAAACCAAGCAATGTTCGTCGCGTCCACGGTAGTTCAGTGAAATGCAAGAAAGAATCATACATGATATTTCCGACTGTGTACGCTCTGTGTCCAATACCCTCTCTGTCCAAGTTATGCCTAGATTCGTCGGTAGCGCAGAGCAGTAATGTGCCGCAGTGATCCGTCACGATGCGATTGACCTCTTCTGGATTATCAAGCGTACCCATTCGGTTACCCGCCTCGACGTGAAAAATAGGGATTGTAAGTTTGACCGCAACCAGAGCAGCAGCTATTGTGGAGTTTGTATCTCCATATACTAACACAGCATCTGGCTTTTCATTTAAGAGAACTTCCTCAACGCCGATCATCATTGACGCCGTCATCTGTGCATGTGTTCCACCAGATACCCCTAAATTGTAATCCGGCTCAGGAATCTCCATTTCTTGAAAGAATACTGCAGACATATTGTCATCAAAGTGTTGACCAGTATGAATAAGTATCTCCCGGTGCTCCCTGCGGAGTTGGCGTGAACCAGCAGCCGCTTTAATGAACTGTGGACGAGCTCCAATGACAGTAACGATCTTCATCAAAGCAACTCAATATTATCGCGTGGCGTAATATGCTTCATAACATTCTTGGTATCAAACACGGCTTGTGCATGCTCCTGAACTAACGCATAATCGACATTTGTATGCGCAGTGGTCACCATCACCAAGTCGGTTCGTTGAATCAGTTCGGCAGTCAATGCCTTTTCGCTATGCATTATATGACCATTCTCACGATACATCGGGACATATGGATCGTAATACTGAACTATCGCACCAACCTTCAATAACTCTTCGATTACGCGGATGGCAGGACTTACCCGATAATCGTCAATGTCCTGCTTATAGGCAACTCCCAGCACAAGCACAGTGGATCCATTTATAGCTTTTCTATTATTGTTTAAAATGTGCATCGCACGCTCAACGCAGTATTCGGGCATACGGTCATTGATCATCATTGAGGATTCAATCATTGACGTATGAAACCCATACTCCCTTGCTTTCCATGATAGGTAATAGGGATCAAGTGGAATGCAATGACCTCCGAGTCCTGGGCCAGGGTAAAACGCTTGGAAACCATATGGCTTCGACTTAGCCGCATCGATGACCTCCCAGATGCTGATCCCCATCTTCTCGCAGAGCATTGCTAGTTCGTTTATCAAACCGATATTTACATTTCTGTAGGTGTTTTCAAGGATTTTTTCCATCTCAGCAACGGCTGGACTGGACACACGCTGGACTGGAGCGCTAAGCACCATTTCGTACAACATTGCAGCAACCTCGGTACATTCTGGTGTGCACCCGCCTACAACTTTAGGTGTGTTTTTGGTTTTGTATAAGAGGTTACCTGGGTCGACACGTTCTGGTGAAAAGGCTAAGAATAAGTCTACACCGCATTTAAGCCCACTTGATTCAAGAATCGGACGAATGAGCTCTTCGGTTGTACCGGGGTATGTGGTGGATTCCAAGACAACAAGCATTTCTTTATGCATGTATGGGAGGATACTCTCAACTGACGACTTCACATAGCTAATGTCTGGCTGCTGATGCGCATCAAGGGGAGTTGGGACACAGATGCTTATGCAATCGCAGCCTGCTACTTGAGAAAAGTCTTCTGTCGCGTGAAGCATTCCTGACTTTACAATGGCATCAAGGTCTTCGTTTACAACATCCCCTATATAATTGTAACCCCTATTGACCATTTCTATTTTTTCTGTTTGAATATCAAAACCTATGACATGGAATCCTGCTTTAGCTTTTTCTACAGCTAGCGGTAAGCCTACATAACCTAAACCGACAACTCCTAGACAAACATTATAACTCTGAATTCTATTCTTTAAGTCCATCAGATATAAACCTTTCGCGAAAATAATAAATTTTTATAAATATTGTTCAATCAGGCTAATTAGGGTAAAGTATGCGTCAGCTGTTAGGCGGACACCGTCTGTAGTAAAACTATCTTTAGTGTAACCATCATCGTTTGCTTGAGCTGCATAAGCGTCAATATATTGTATTCTATTCTTAATAGCCAAGTCGAAATACATAGAATTAAGTGCCTGAACTTTCATGCAATCGACAATCGTTCTAGAAGTTGGAAGTACACTTATTAGTATAATATTCGTGTTGCTTGAATTAGTCTTAATATACTTTATTGTATCCTCCATATTTTAACTAATATCGCTTAACGGTATACTATAAGCTATATCATTGATACCAATCATAATGAAAGTGGATCTTGGCGATAAACCCGTACACTGCGAAATGCGATTAACTATACCTTCAGATGTATCTGAACCAATGCCACGATTTGCAATAGAATAGCCTGGGAAAAATTCATACCAATTACATCTTTGTATTATAGAATCTCCTTGCATAACTACTTCGGCATCGATAAGTGTTGACCTGCTAAACAGATCCACAGCAGGGTTGTACTGAGTATTGAGAATATGCTCCCCCCCAGATGTGTTAGTATTTAGTACATGTGCCCTAATGTATCTAACTCCGAAAAAAGAGAGCAAAATCAGGTTCAAAGTTACTGAAAGGATAATAATGGTTTTCGCAACTATTCTTTTGTCAATTTTGATCATTTTCGGTACCTTCAAGCTTATGAATGAGCTTTGCTGGATTTCCTGCAATTACGCAGTATCCTTCTGGAAATGACTTAGTAACAACTGAACCAGCACCTATGATTGTATGTTTTCCTAGTGTAACACCAGGTAAAATAACACTATTCATACCGATCCAGCATTGCTCGCCTATCGTTACAGGCTGGGAGGCTAAATGTCTGTCAAGATTAATTAGATCATGGTTTGCAGTGATAATCCCGACGTTTGGTGCAATATAGGTGCCTCTTCCGATGGAAATTTCCCCGATCGCCTGATAATAGTTTCCAAATCCTTGAAAATTGTTCAAATCGTCTGGATGAAATACTATGTTGTGGGCTCCATGCACAGTAACACGAGATGAAACAGGCCATGGAACGCCCATATTTACTTGTTGCTTCAAACAATTTTTCAAATCATGATATACCCAATACCATCCTGTCGAAGCAAAACCATAGTACTTACCAGAAAACCATTTTCCGCTGCAATACTTCTTATCGTAAAAGAGTATTGCAAACAAATGGCCAAATATCCAGTTTCGCAATTGTAAAACAGCTTTTATTAGCCTTGTTGCTCTCTTCATATAAATTATGCTAGATTTATGCTGTGCCATAAATACTTAACACGATTCTTATAAAACAAAGAGAAAATTGCTATCCACGCAAGACTTAGTGATACGGCAACTATAATTCCATGAATCCCCAAATCCAAATTAGCGAATTTCAAACATATACTTAGTAGCAAAGCAATTATGGTATTTATCCCCAAAATTAACAATATTCTCATCCATGGGAATACATCGGTGATTCGTACTTTAAGAATGTGTGCTGAATAGATAAGCTGCGCAATACCAGTAATAGCAATACTAAGTAAATTGGCCAACGCACAACCTTCTAGACCGAGTACATGAAAACCTAGGTATGATAACATAACGTTAAGCAACAATGATAAGCATGAGGAATACATTATCGCTTTTGTGTTACCTGTTACATTTAGGATCATTCCAAAGTATACAGCTCGAAAAATTAGATGTATGCAAGAAATTCTATACACCCAAACACCTGATGCATACTTTTCTGAGTATAAGAACGAAACAGCCTGTGGTGCAAAGACAAATAATGCAGACGCAAAGAAACTCATGAGAATAAAAGATAATTCTGCAGCAGAGTTCCACAAAAGAAGCGCATTCCTCTTTCCGTCACTTTTAAGAAGCAATGTCAGCTTTGGCATTAATACAGCAGTAATTGAAGTTGCGAGCATAGTAACTGGCATTTCTTTTGAACAGTTTGTAAAAACTGCAAGCATTTCTGTACCCAGTGACCTAGTAACAATTAGCTTGCTTATTTCGTTGTTAAGCGTACCCAATATCCCGGCAAGACCGATAGGTACTGAAAATACAAGTATCTGCTTGAGTAATTTAACATCGATCATTATTGATATATTTCTATCCAATTTATATACTTCAATATATACCCAACCAGCTAATAGACTTTGTGTGACAATAAACCATATCATATATAAATGAAACGATATCTTCAGCCATACTGCCACTAATAGAACAGAGATAGTTAGAACGCTATTAGTTAGCCTGAAAACTATCAGTCGTATTGTTTTTCCATATGCTACGTGTAGATTCCCAATACTAGCTAAAAGAACATTTATCCATGGGAGAAGCAAAAGCACAAATCTATATGGCAATATTGACTCGTTCTCATAAAAGTAGACTAGCGAAGGTGAAATAGCAACCAAAACCAACCCGAGTGCTACAGTTATAATTGTAATTACAGTGAAATAAGTGCATATGAACTTATGTAATTCTTTTTCATCAGCAGCTCTTGCTGCAAAATAGCTAATTGCTGATGTCATGCCTAGAAGAAAAATAGTTGACGATATTGATGTAACTTGACTTAATTGGGAGTATGTACCGTATTCATATAAGGAACGATATCTTGATAATAACATACTAGAGACCATATTTATTATAGCGGTGATTGTATTACTGCTCGTTAAGGTAATTATGCTGAAACCACTTTTGTCTCTGCGGGTTCTTCTATCAGAGATTAATAAGGAACTAGCACCTGCTCTGTCTTGACTGCCCAAATTGACCTACCTCTCAATGAAAATAAAATAGAATTTGCAAAGACTTCTCATTCGATGATTGTGAGAGATGGCTCATGCACAACTACCATTCTCAAAGACAACCTTTGCTTTGACGGTGTTCCTAATTACTAGTTACAGTTTTCAATCACCATATCTTATACAGATTGGCTGATGTTTAGGAATACGCTGTTCTATAGGCGGCAATCGCATATAATCACCATATGTTTTTTTTAGGTACCCATCGTATTGTGATATGCACTGTACTTGTATACCCTCAAATGTTAATAATTTGTACTCATCAAATAACTCACATGAATGAAGTTTATATAATTTGTCGTATACGGATAGATCAACATAACAATATGTAGCTGTATTTCTGCTACTTATCAACTTTTTCTCTAATTCTTGTCTGAATATTTGCCTCGGAAATAACGAGATGATATACATGATTACACTAGACAGTATCCTCAATATAGATTTGTATCTTATTTTGTTCCGCTCATGCATGTTTGCAGAGTAATTACGCGAAACAAGTAAGTATAAAGCCCCCAGCACATGAAGACGCTTTATTGAAAACCAATTATCGGCGACTCTATCGATAGGAAAAATGTCTATGAATATTCCATTATGCACGTTTTGTTGGTCTCTATCGTCAACGATGTATTTTGTATTTAAATCAACAATTTTTGCAAATGTCTGATTGAAATCTGGTGTATTATGATAAGTTTGTAAACAGTAATCTTTTGGTAGCTGTGTCTTACACACTTCTTGGAATTTCAGATACTCAACTCGCGTCATGGCTATATCCAGATCGTCATCCCATGGAATAAAACCCTTATGGCGAACAGCACCTAGGAGTGTCCCTTCCCACAAAGTATAGTTTATACCATTTTTTTCACAAAGGCTAATGACGATACTAAGCATCGATAATAGTTTACTCTGTAAACGTTTAATGTCAAAACCAAATAACTCATCATGAATTTCAACGACTATACCCATCTTCTAGTTACCCCCTTTTGTTGTTCAGTTATTAGGTAGTACATTTAAGTAAAACTCCTGTAATTTCTTTGAAATGTCTTTATTATCATATCCAGCCGCCTTCACTATATCAGAACAATCCTGACGATGGTAAGTAAGATTAGCAGTAAATGCAGTAACCCATGGTTCAGTACCTTTATTTATTGGTATTGGTATCACTTTCTTTGTTACGTGTGCCTCATTTGGAATTGTAGAAGATATAAGACAACATAAACCTGACGCTGCTGCTTCGATTATTGCAACTCCCAATCCTTCATATAGCGATGGAAACACAAAGAAATCCATTGCTTGCATAAGATCAGAAATATCTATGCGGTTACCCAAAAATAGCACACTATTTGATATGCCAAGATGCCGTACCCTATTCTCTATCTCTTCTTTTAGCTCGCCGACTCCAATAAGCATGAGCATAGCGTTCTCATAGATTTTATGTATATTATAGAATATATCAATTAGAAACATATGGTTTTTCTGTTTAGAAAAACGAGCTACATTTCCTAACACAATCTTATCAGACAATCCCAATTCCCAACGTATTTGTTCTCTCGCATTGATATTATAAGCAAATAAGCTCGTGCTTATTGCATTTGGGAGAATTATGCTTTTACTATTAATAGTAATTTCATCCACGCTGTTTATTGATTTTTCTAAACAATGTTTATAACCATATCGCGATACAAGAGCTGCTTTTGAACAGGCGAAAAAATAGTCAGCAATAAATCTGGTTGGATAACTATATACTTTATATAGATAATTCCTAAATTCAACTAAATGATCGGTATTATGCGAGTGAGCAATGCAAATGCAGCCATTCTTTTTTGCTATGGTAAGATATATAGCTGCGCAACTGCCTATATGCCCATGAATAATGTGATACTCTTCTTTATGATTTTCAAAGAATCTGTTCCACCATGAACAATACTCAATTATATTTCTTCCATTAAACCTAATTGCTCTATATATAATGCCGCCTAATGCCTCAATTTCCTCATCGAATGCTGCTAACTTATTTGAATGTTCGACAAAATCAAACTGTACTATTTCACGGTCTATGGCTCGATATAGATTCATGATCATTATTTCAGCTCCAGCTAAGTCCATTTTCCCAATAACATGCAATATCCGTAAAGGCTTAATTGGTTTCATTTTTACCTCTTAATCAGATTAGTATCGTAATATTCGACTCCAAAATGGCATTAATACAGACCATCAATTTATTATACCTGAGTGCTTAATAAGCTGTTATGATTGGAAGAGTTAAAATTATAATGATTTAGACTAAGAAAGCCAAAATTGTCAGTAAATACGATAACACTACATATCTGTCAGTATAGTGTCTATTTATTGCCTATATTGGCATTTTATAGACTTATCTTGAAAATTTGGCAAAGTATGTCTACATAAATAACGGGAATGAATCAATTTTGTGCCTATTATTTTCACAATAGCATTCAATTAGCTCAACCTCTCTACTAAACCTTTCATCTGTTCCCAATATCTGTTTTCTTGATCTTCGATAAGCATTCAATTTTATGTCTTCCGCCTGTTTAGGATGATCTATTAGCCCCATTATTACATTTGCTGCTTCGTTTTCATCATTTACAAGATACCCATTATGACCATTTTCAATTAAATCATTGCATGATGTATTCGCCAAGACAACTGCTATTCCTCCAATTGAAAGAGTTTCATACAAAACATTACCTCTGTTAGAATTGTCATAGAAAAAGAGATTTGCTATTGCGTTATATGAAAAAAATCTTACATCATCAGACCGCAATACATCACGCATAATAACGTAATCATCAAGACCTAATGAGTCGATTTCATTCCTTAATTCTTGCAGATAGTCCAGCTCTTGCATAACTCCACACATAACCAGACTAACCATATACCCGCGAAAATGCAGGATTTTTAACACTTCGATGATACGATCCTGCCTTTTATGTCTGGCATACCTCGCAGCATAAAATATATATGACTTATCTGGTAGCTTTTCATGCACTGTTAGATCATTTATGCTTTTATGTTCTACTCCAGACTTCCAATAGTACACTGGGTAAGGATTATTCCGTGGCAACCATTTCATGAATAATCTCTTTCCTTCTGGGAGATCATTTGTCATAAGTAGAAAGCTACACCTTGTTTTCAAAGTAAAATACATGATAGGATTCCGGTAAAAAGCTTTTAAGTACCCCAACTTTTCTATTTCAGGTGTGATAATTGCATCACCAAGCCATCTAACTCCAACTGGAATTCTTAGTATATTTGCAGCTATCTGTGGGCCGAGTGTTTCAATAGCTTTGCAATATACGAAATCATACCCTCCCCCTTTTAGTTCCTTATATATTAAATATACAAATTGAATATAAGCAAATACCTTAGATTGTATAATAAATCTCTTATGACACATTTTGCTCCTATATGTCACAAAAACTTTCATGTGATCATCAAGGATAGGCTTATCTTCTTTCGAAGCTAAACAAGCAAAGTTTAATGTATGACCTCTTTGAATAATGTACTTAATCGGATAATATACTGCAGGTGCAGTATTGATCGCTTTACCTTCAAAAATACTGCGAATTGTTCCTATATAGGGGCTTACATATAAAATCTTCAATATTTACCTCTTAAATATAGTATATCCATATTTATTCGATACACATTTATCTTAGTAGTTAACAACTAAGTTTATTATACGTACTATCATATATATGCTCCCACTTTTTGACAATTACATCAATATTGAAACTTTTCAACTTGTATGCATCCAATACCATAGATTTGTCATTAATCACACTTAAAACTTCTTTAGCCCAACTATTAGCAGTTTCTGCCAATGATACATATGTACACAACCCGCAATTCACATCCTTTGTAACTGCCGTCGAAACAACGCACTTTAAGTTACTTGCCTGGGCTTCTAGTAAAACGATACCAAATCCCTCGTATATGGATGGTAAGACAAAACATGCACTTGTCCTCATAAGAGTGTAGACATCCGCATTTGTGTCACAGAAATGAACACACATTGACAGACCCATTGAGTCAGTCATTTTTTTCAGATATGTTTCCATTGACCCAAATCCGACTAGCACTAATTCATATTCTTGATCCATGTTATAGATCTCTGAGAATACTTCCAGCAGGAATTTATGATTTTTCGCAGTACAATATCTACCAACGTGCAATATTCTCTTCTTCCGTTCTTTACTTTCTATTATATCTTTTAGATGAATACCGTTATGTATTATGTCACATGGTGCACAACCATAGAACCATTTCGCAGCAACATCTGAGCATGCAATCAAGCTTGTTGCTAGCTTAAACGAAATATTACGAAAAAGCTTAGCCGCATTACAAGTAAAAAAAAGCGTGTCCGTCCCCGAGCTGTGACAATGAATAATTCTAACAGGTATACCGCGAATTTTGGCTAATAAAATATAGGGAAGAGGGAATTCATACATATGACAGTGCACAACATGATATGTCTCCCTTTTCAATAGTAAATAGTAATTGTATATTGCTGTCAAGCGCCACATTATTTTATGGAAATAGCCTCTTTTACCTATAGCGTCTGCAAGGACAATCACATTACTAAATGCTTTATTTATTCTCCATTCATGTATTTGATCATGAGGATTCACAATTGCAAAATCGAATGTATATTTTTTGCTATCAATGGACTCATAGGCATCCATTACTAGACTTTCTATACCTCCGGCCGAGAGACTAGACATTAATTGCAATACTCTCATTTAAAGCTCCATACCGTAAACAACTGGACTAATATATATTAACACTGGGTTATACCTTTTTATGAAACAATGCCGTTGTAAGCAGCTCATAAACGGATGTGCATGGCAAATACCTTCAAAGCCATGTCAAAGGAGGTTATTTGCATAGTAATTAATTATTGAACACAGCGTTTTTGCTTTAGAGAAAATTATGCCTCTTGTTGCCGATCTGATATGAATAAAGTTTGTTTATCACGGCATATCGCATACATCAGTATATACTGAACTATAAATTTATCTCTGTGTCGCAATGCTGTACCTACATTACTAACACCCCAAGCAAATACAAACATACTTGAGATTGTCAGAAATAAAAGCAAGATTATAATATTCTTGTTTGCATAATCCTTATTCAAGAGGTATTTAAAGGCCAAAATGTAACAATAGAAATAAAATAGCGCGCTGAAAAAAAACGCAATAATATCGTTTATACCTCGCCATTGCCACGGTAGAGGAGAAGCAATGAAATAAAACATTCGTATAGGAGTATTAACTATCAGAGCATAGATAGAATTGTTTGTGTCTATACCAACATTATAGCCAGAATCGCCGCGTGCCTCTTCAATATTAACTACATCACTAATACTTTCTATATTGCTAAACCTTCCCAAAAATAGATCATTGTATCTTTGCTGGATAAAAGTAAACATACCCCAGAAAAGTAAGAATAGAAAAATTGTATTTACAGAGACCCGAAATTTGTCCTCTTTCCTTCTAAAAAACATAGCGCATGCAGTATACGCAAATAATGGGGCAATTGCGCCTGAATGAAAAACAGACGCACCTAAAACAAATAATATTGCTAGAATGAAATGAAAAATGCTGCTAGAAATAAACCATATTATGAAGTGATAGATGGAGAATGCTATAAGCAGAATAATGATAGATTCACGCAATAGTACTGAGTTCATAATTGCAAAATTAGGCAGTAAGCAGGCGAATGCTAATGCTGCAACTCTAGTTTCATAGCTGATGTCTAGTAAATCCATTATATTGTACAATATCACTACAGTTGTCATACCTAAAAGAACATTAATATACTGTGCAACGACACGTTCAGCGCCAAAAAGACGATATATGTAGGAAATAATTAACGTATAGTAGCCGCCGTAGATGCCTGAAAAGCCGTTCGCCAAGTCCAATGCAACATGATGAAACCCCTCACTATCACCACCACTTCCGGGTAGAATAAAAATCTTAGAAAGCTCTCTATCCCAAAAGAGTAACAACAGACGTAAAAAGTAACCTATAATTACTATCTGATACTCTCTGCGGTTTTTAAAGGTTCTAGCAAGAAAAGTGAAACACATCACAGAACAGGAAATTATAAGTAGAATGGATATTGCAGAGTAACTCTCATGAACGATATTTATCTCGTTGACACTAATTACTGAAGATAATAGACCACAAAAGATGAATGTCATCCAAACAAAGCCCAAGATATTTTACAACCTCCATTAATGATTCATGTTTAACGCCTTATACGCAACTACTGAGCGTTTGTTCTGTCTTCTATTTTAGCAATATAATCAGCTTATAGTTATTTAGTGGACATTATTGTCGAAATGACTGTTAAGTTAATATTCATCTTCTATTACTATAAAACGTGTGTATCGTCTCTTCTACAACGGAATTTTTGCTGAAATTTTCTACCATTAAGCTATGACCTCTTTTCCCCATTTCAATCCTTTCATTAGAATTCATCTCAAGCATCTGTATCATTGCTTTATAAACACTATCAGTATTTTGAGGTACTATAAAAAGTCCATTGTTGCCTTCCACGGCCTCTATGCATCCATGAATCTTACTAGTTATTATCGGCCTGCCCATCGCTGCCGCCTCTAATAATGTATTAGCCATCCCCTCGTGATAGGATGGCAAAACAAAACAATGTGCTTTGGCATAAAATGGTTGGATCTCTTTCTGATACCCATGATAGATTAGAACGCCTTCTTTTTCAAATTTTTCGACAACCTGGCGGTACTTTTCTTCTGCAAACTCCCCAATAACATCGAGAACCACATTTGGGTGTTCTTGGTGAAGACGTTGCATAGCCGCTAAAAGCTCCTCAATGCCTTTCTCCTTCATGATTCGGCCCACGAAAAGAAAATGAAAGCCATCATCTTCATTAGGATACTCGGTATAAGGGAAAAGGTCTATATCAACTCCTGCGCCATGGAGAACACAAACCTTTGATCGGTTAACTAATCTTTTTTGAATGAATAGATCAGCGTTGCCTTCGTTTTCAAAAAAAACAGTATGTGCGCTGCTACACACAAACCGATATAAGACAGAAATTACTATTTGAGTAATACCTTTGCGTTCAAATATCGAACCCAGCCCTGTGATATTTATTACATATCGCTTCTTTAGTACCTTAGACACCAAACTGCCATATATGTTAGGTTTTATAGTATATGTGATAATTAAGTCGAGTTCCTTTAATCGAATCATTCTCCAGTATATAAACAGTAGCTTAAAATCTTTTAAAAGATTCATTCCTCTACGATCAATCAATGTTTCAATTAGTCTGACTCCAGTCTCGTTCAATTCCTCAACGTAATCGTCAAATGGCGTAGAAGCTATTACTTCATGACCTTGATTCATCAATGATTTCAACAAGTCAATTCTAAAGCGATATAAACCACCAGAATTGTTAGAAAGAATGAGAATACGCATCAGAATATCTCTTATTTTGCATACAAGTAAACAAATATGCGTCGTTCTTTTATGATATCATACACAACTGCAACCGTGGCTGATGTGACACTGTTTATCCATGTCATCATAATTTTTTACATATGAGCCTTTTCAAATCAGTTATATCATCCTTAATGGTTTTGATGCCAAAATCGCATGGTATATTACTTTCGCTATAGTATAAGCCACTGGGATTATTAAACCATATATACCTCATTCCTAGCATGTGAGGAGCCTGGAAATCTTTTCCAATGTTATCACCAACATATAGCATACTATCAAAAGGGACACCCATTTTCTGTTGGATTATTCTATACGCGATATCACAAGGTTTACGAAATCGCTCCCCTCCTATATCATCCGTAATGATTATCTCATCAACCAGTGACTCCAACCCCAAGGCATGTAGCTTCTTTCGCTGCCCGTTAGGGCAACCATCTGTCAAAATACCGAGCTTTATCCCGTTTTGTTTTAACTCAACAAGCAACTCCCGGGCACCATTATAAAGGTGTATATCTGGATCATGATTACGGTATACTTCAAGGCACACCTGCTTCAACTCTTCATCGTACACCCCTTCATCTATTAGAAAAGTATCAATGGCTGGTTTACCGTCCTCGAATGCTGCCCATAACTTACTAAATGCATCAGTTACCTGTGACAACAGCTTTGCTACCTCACGAAATCCGCTGCGAACATATTCCTTTTCAGAATACAGCGTATCGTCTAGATCAAAGATTACAGCCTTTATCTCTTCGAAGGTATACCCATTGACTTGAACACTCTGGTCAAATCGACTGTACACCGCTCCGTCTCTAGCAGCGTATGGAGAATACGCAATGCTCTCACCATCTAGGATGCGCAACATCATCTCAGCCGAATCAGCACCCGCTTTCATAGATAATGACGCTCCGCCACCAAAGCGTGGATTGATCTCAATGTAATAGTCCTCACCCGTATACTTATGGCGTACCAACTGAACTGTAATTGCGCCACATGGCTCATAAACATCTATGATGCGTTTACAGTCTGCAATGATCTGCTCATCTTGAACGATCCTGGTTTTGAGTACCTCTCCGCTCCTGACGGCTATTCGCTCTCGCGGAGTTATGTAGACGGGCTTGCCAACCAAGTCACAAAAGATATCAACAGTAAATTCCATACCCTCAATGTAAGGCTGGACAATATAGTCTGATATTTTCACGGCGTACATTTCCAAATCACACTGGTTATCTACCTTGAACGCATTGATGCTAGAACTGCCGTTGACTGGCTTGATGAAACACGGAAAACTTCCTGTATACTCACTGGCGTCATCCACTGGCATTGGAGATTTCAAGCCACACCGCTCAAAGAATAGTGATGTAAGACGCTTGTCACGGCAGATACCTATTTTTTCTGCATCGCTAATAAAGACCGTTGTCCCAATTTTTGTAAACATCTCCCTATTTTGCGCTAATATTAGCAAATCAGTATCAATGGTTGGGATAAGCGCGTCAATGTGTTCCTTTTCACAAATTGCTAGCAGTTGCGGTATATAACCTGGCGTGCTAATTCGGCATGCATGTATCTGCCGGTCACAAAAGAATAAAGCTGGTGCGGTTATCGATATATCGGCACCATAAATGAATAAATCGACATCTAAACGTTGTGCAGCATTGCGAAATGCCTGTATTAGTTCAACGCGTCTCCCGATACAAGTAAGCAGGATATTCATTACGAAGGAATACCCTCGCCAGTAAACATTTGCATTGTATCACTCACCCCGACGTTAATACCTTGTCTTTTCAGAACATTAGCAATTGTCATCCAAAATATCTTAATATCTATGCCAAAGTTGATATGATCTACATACCATAAATCTCTCTCGAACTTCTGCTTCCAGCTAATTTCATTACGCCCATTTACCTGCGCCCACCCGCTGATCCCAGGGCGAACGTCATGCCGCCGCATCTGTTCCTCACTATACAACGGAAGATACTCTGGTAGTAGAGGTCTAGGCCCAATAAAGCTCATATCGCCTTTTAATACGTTCCACAGCTGTACCAATTCGTCAATGCTAAGTTTACGTATGATCCTACCAGACTTCGTCATTCGATCCATATCAGATAATAACTGGCCATTTTTTTGTGCCTCAACTAGCATTGTCCGTAACTTATATATCTTAAACAGTTTTCCTTTATAACCAGGTCGAATCTGAATGAAGAAAACTGAACCTTTTGACTCCAGTTTGATAACAATAACACATATGCAGATTATGATGCTTACGGGAATGATTAACACAATAGCGAATACCACATCAAGAAGTCGTTTTATAGGTGGATACACTAAGCTGCAATTCTCGCTACTTCATTGATAATCCCAATGACATTACCTCGTTCTTCTATAGTCATTTTTATATCTGACGGTAAGCATAAACCGCTTGTAAATATGTCTTTTCCGACATCATTGTAAACCATTACAAAGTCATTTTCCTTATATACAGGCTGCATATGCATCGGCTTCCACAATGGCCTACTCTCGATATTATGTTCTTCCAGCGCAAGCCTAATTTGTTCCGGATTATCAAACAAAGCACAGGAAAGCCAGTGGTTGGGTTGACTATCAGCTAGGCAAGGATTCATACTATATCCTGAGTCAGCATATCTCTCATATATAGCTTTCTTAGCCGCAATATGCTCGTCCAGATGCAATAACTGCCCTCTGCCAATACCAGCTACAACATTACTCATTCTGTAGTTATATCCAATCTCCGAGTGCTGGTAATGAGGTGCAGAGTCTCTCGCCTGTGTCGCCCAGAATCGCGCTTTCTTAATGTCGTCTTCATTATCTGATAGTAACATCCCACCACCAGAAGTAGTTATTATTTTATTGCCATTAAAACTTAACGCTGACCATTTACCGAAGGAGCCTGTCTGTTTACCTTTATATGTAGCGCCAAGGCTCTCGGCGGCGTCTTCGATGAGCGGAACGTTATGCTGTTCACATATATCGGTTATTTCGTCTAGTTTTGCTGGGGTGCCATACAAATGCGCTAGAATAATCGCTTTAGGATGTGGATACAGCTTGAACGCCTTGTCCAGCGCCTTTGGATCCATATTCCATGTTTCTCGCTCGGAATCGATGAAAACCTGCCGCCCACCTTCATAACTGACGGGATTTACTGTCGCAGCAAACGTTAAGTCAGAGCAGAACACTATATCACCAGATTTGACACCTGCCAGCTTTACGGCTAGCTGAATTGCCGAAGTGCCGCTGACCAATGCCGTTGCATGCTTGACACCTACATAAGCGGCAACCTCACGCTCGAATTCGTCAACGTTTTTCCCAAGCGGCGCAACCCAATTTGTGTCAAACGCCTCTTGTATATATTTCATCTCTTCGCCATGCATTGTTGGCGAGGATAGATATATTCTTTTACTAATATCACGTTTCAAGCTGATTTCGACTTCTTCTTTGCTTGTTTATCTTCCTGCGCCTGAATCCTCTCTATCTCCGCCGTAGTCTTTTTCTTACTCTCTTCTATCTCGATACGCACTTTTCCAGGTGCTCTTTCTGATGCTCTTCATACTCGCCGCTGGAATAATATGTTCTTACGTTTAGCACGCAATCAGGTGCGGGGCAATGAAGTTCATAGAGCACATTATTCATTGTGATATACTCTGAATCTTCCAGCCTTGAAGTATCTAACGCTTCACCTACGGCTTTATACGGATATAACGGACGCAGGAACGCTGGTGTCTTATTTCAGGTTCTTTAACTACAACTGGTTCTGGCTTTTTCCTAAACAACGCCATTTACGCAACATGCTCTTCATAGTTTATCTCAACAAGGCTTCTCAACCAACTAAGCGCCTCTTTATCATTCATCCCGCCAACTACATTTATTGTAACTCCACTATGTCCATTAGCCGCAATACTAATAGATTCATGTTTAGTGGGTATCAATCTCCCTTTTTCATTATCAGTTAATAACTCTTCGAATTTCTTTTCACCAGGCCTAAGACCCGTATATTTTATCTCAATATCTTCACCCGCAGACCTGATCATCTTCTCCGCCAGCTCCCTAATCTTAACAGGCTCTCCCATTTTAAGCACATAAATAGCGCCGCTGTCAGCCATCCCACCCGCTTGGAGAACCAGTCTGGCCGCTTCGGAGATCGTCATGAAGTAGCGTACAATGTCAGGATGAGTTACCGTAACAGGTCCACCGGCGGTTATCTGCGACTTGAACAGTGGGATAACGGAACCATGCGAACCAAGCACATTCCCGAAACGGACTGCCATGCATCGCATATCTGTTGTCTTTGCATAAGACTGGATAAGCATCTCGCATACACGTTTTGTGGCACCCATTATCGACGTTGGATTTACTGCCTTATCAGTGCTTAACAAAACGAAACGCTTCACGCCATGAGCGGCAGCCACATCAAGCACGTTCTTTGTGCCAAGTATATTATTCCTTACAGCTTCCGCAGGGCTGGTTTCCATAAGAGGAACATGCTTATGCGCGGCGGCATGGAACACAACTGACGGTTTATACTTGCTTATCACCTGTTCCAGATGATCCTTGTCGCAAATATTGCCTATCAACACTTCAACGGGGACGCTTCGACCATATACTTGCTGCAGTTCCATCTGAAGTTCATATGCTGTGTTTTCGTAAATATCATATATCAATAATAGCTTCGGATTGAACTTCATGACCTGTCTGCAGATTTCGGAGCCGATGCTTCCGCCGCCACCTGTTACGAGGACGACTGTGCCTTTAAGATAGTCTGCGATAGCGGCGGTATCAAGAACTACTTCATCCCTAGATAATAAATCTTCTATCTTAATATCCCTTACTCTCAATGATCCATCTCTCATCGACTCATCGATCGAACTAAGAGTTCGCACCCTGCATTTAGTAGCTATACAGAGATTCGCCAGTTCGCTATACTTCTTACCTTTTAATGAAGGAATCGCTATCAGTATCTCCTTGACGCCATACTTTATAACTAATTCGGGTATATCTGAATTCCCGCCCAGTACTGGCATTCCGTGTACTCTAAGATTCTGTTTATTTCTATCTTCATCTACTAATAACATTGATCCCGGCGAACTCTTACTTTCTGATAAGTATTTTTCAATCAGATATACGGCAGCCTCGCCTGCGCCTACGATCATCAGAGGTTTTTCGCTACTATACTTCCTGAACTTAAGCCTACCGCCCAGCAGCAACCGCCAGATGAACCGCGACGATAGTATGAGCACCGTTGATAACGCCGAGGTAAAGAGCAGCTGTATCTTTGTAAACGGCCAACCGAAAATCTGATCCGCTACCATCGCCAGTACGAGTGAAACACAGTCCAGCGTCACCATCTGCATAGCTTCGCCGAAACTGGCGAGGCTCCACAACACACTGTATAAT
Source organism: Clostridia bacterium (assembly GCA_025997215.1). The sequence continues at coordinate 3,530 of BNUH01000041.1, read as the reverse complement.
CCGCCCAGCGAGTATACGACCAAATGCAACAGTGATATAACGGTTATGGAGTAGAAAAACTGCGCGGTATCATTCGGCCACTGGAACACGCCGCTCCAAATAACCACGCTAAAAGCGAATGACATACCGTAAATCAAGCAATCAATTGTAGCAAGTATGATTCGCCTCGCCGGAATATTCATTAACCTTGTCTTATGTGGTATGTACATCAATAATCAATCCTGCAAATCATTTATGCGGCTTATCGCCATAATATCCACTCGAATAATGACTATAGTACTGTTTGTAATAATGTTTCTTAGCCGCATGCGTCTCGAACGTCACTTTATTCATCACGCTTCCCAATAGTGGGCATCCCGTACGTTCAATCTGTGCCAACGCATCGCCAATCTCTTTCTTCGGTATTGCATTATTGGTGACCACCAACACCACACCGTCGCACGCTTTCGCTATCTCTGACGCATCCACCACTAACCCAATAGGCGGAGAATCAATCACCACGAAATCAAACGTTCTCTCTAATTGCGTTAGTAGCTCGCCCAGCCTTCCCGTCGATAATAGTGCATGGGGATTGACAACACTCTGACCATTGAATACAATATAAAATCCATCTATACTGGTTTGGTGAACTATACTCTCCCATTCAGCTTGTTCTGCAAGATAATGGGCTAACCCACGCATCTTTCTATCCTTTGTATATGTGGCTAACATGCTTGAACGCCTAAGGTCAGCATCAACTACAACGACATTCTTCCCATCGCCTGCTAATGACCGAGCCAAGTTGATAGTTACGAATGATTTACCCTCTCCAGCTCTGCAGCTGGTAACCAAAACCTTCTTTACGCTTCTACCTGAGAAGGAAAGGTTCGTACAAAGGGTATTCATGGCTTCTGTTATAGGATAATCTAATTCAGTGAGGTTTGTAAGTTCTATGTTTTTCATTTCTTCTTTGTAATACCTACCATCGGTATTACTGCCAAGTTCGCGACGCCGAAATATTTCATCATTTCCTCTGAGCTCTTTATCTTATCATCCATTATGAATATCAAGAAGAACAACCCAACAACCACCATTCCGCCAAGAAGAGCACCATTCATCACATTCCGCATTTTATTCGGATATACTATTGATCTGTTAAGGCGCGCCGGTGCTAATTCTGTCGGTTCATCCGTCTTGAACTTCTCTTTTATCATCTTCTGTGCTGCCTTACCTAAGGCATTTGCCATCTTCATAGCCTCGTCCGGATCATGGGATTTTACTGTTATATTCAGATATCGCGTATTAGCCGGATTCGATACCGTAGTCATACCCGCTATCTGGCCTGCTGAATATGGCAGATCGAGTCCCACTTTGACTTCCTCGTTTACTGGATATAACTTAAATAGCTGGATATAGTCGTTCGTGAGCTGGGACGCAACCGATAAACCCGATACATCAACACCGACCGCTGAATCCTTGCTCTTGAATACATACAGCGTCGCTGTCGACTGGTACAGTGGGGTAATGTAGTAAGAAGTATATAAGTAAGCGACAACGGCCGCCAGGAGAGCTGCACCGGCTATATACCATATTTTCTCCAGCATATAGTAGAACAGCTCAACCAGATCGATCTCCGACCCTGTATTTGGTTTCCGTTGTATGGGCCGTTGCTGCTGTACCGCTTCTGTACTTGTAGTTGTCCCTGCTCGCATCGGTATCAATTAAGCGGATCGCTTACGATACCCAAGCAAATCGGGTGATTCGTGTACGCTTCAAGCTGAATCAGGACATCCTTAGTGAAGTGGATCTTGATCTTTGTCTCTCCTGCTATAGTTGATTCTACCACTGTTGCTTGAAGAGCATACCAGCGCACATCCTGATACTTCGGATATGCGATAGGCTGCTCGTTTAGGATCACACCCACCAGCGCCACCACGTTCGTCCCTATCGGATAGTTCGTCTGGAATGTGAAGAATATATCAACATCGCCGAACTTCTCTAAATAGTTGATCGAGCCGACCGGTACGAATTCATAGAGCTTTAGGATATCGATGTTGTAGTTGGCTGGCAGCAGGTTACGTGTCTGGCTCTGGATCGCATCACTGAAGTAGCGGATTACAGGCAGCCCTTTGTCCTGCATGAACGCGCCTATGTTCAGCAACTCACGAGTGACCAACGGATGCTCCTTCGAGATGAACACCTTCCAAGCGTTCCATTCTTCCCATGTGACACCAGGAGGCAGCACATCCTCTTCGGTCACTTCACCAGGTGTCGATATCTCGGCTTCTCCACCCAGATTCTCACCTGTTTTGCTCGGCGCGGCCAGCGCGCCTGCGCTCATGCCTACTAACAGCGCCAATACCAAGAACAGAATCCCCATTGACTTACGCATACTCGTCTCCTCCTTGTCGTACTTAAACCGGATCATAGAGCGTATCGATTACCCACGCTGCGGCAGCGTCCTCATCCAAATAAAAAGCCATAAACCCGCGCTGGTCTATCTCATGGATTCCGTTTATTGTTTGTATTGGTCTTATCTCATACCCCTGCGCCCACGCTACCTCGTTGACCATTCTGCCATACTGTATATTTGAAACCATATCATCCTCAAGCGCGTCGAAGAAGGTATTAACGAAGCTGATATCTTCTTTGAACTTCTCCACTAATATATCAGATAACGCGCTCAAGAACACATTCTGGCGTTGCATCCGTTCCTCATTCGTGCCGCCGCCTACGCCCATTCTACTGCGTACAAACTGTTCAGTCTGCTTGCCTTGAAGGGTTATTTTAGCGCCCGGCACCCACGAAGGATCGATCATTGTCAAATCGTCATTAACCTGAACAGTAACTCCGCCTACTACATCATTCATCTTTGATATAGCACCCAGATCAAATGCCAGAAAGAAATCCACTTTACCATTAGGGAGTAGCCTCTTCACCGCTTCGGCTGTTAACTCCGCACTCTGCTCTCGTCCATCGCCAAAGCTGAACGCCAAACTCACACGATCTTGCCTGGTTCCAGCATAATCACCCAGTATACCAAGTACTTGTATGTCGGTGATTGAGTCGCGATCTATGTTTAGTCTGGTGATGGTATGCATGTCCTTATCAACAACTACAAGCATCACAAAATCACTTTGCCCGTGATACCGATACCCTGGATTCGCTTCCTGCGTATCAAGCGTTCTATCAATACCTAGGAACAAAACACTTAGGATGTTGTTCTTGGGTTTATATTGTTTTCCGTTATATATTAGTCCTGATTGTATTACCGACCGTGTATTGAACTCTTCAAGCTCTAACGCTATCTGATTAACCTTTTCGATTTTCTTATATATGCTTCTGCCGCCTGCAACGACAATGACCAATAAAAAAACCGCCACGACCAACTGAACCAATCTTTTTCTACTCATTTGTTATTTCTCCGCGCTTCGCCATTTGGAGGTTTGTTAATCTCCAATAACAGTCACCACCATATGTCCACAACTCAAGCGCTGAGCGCAATCCGCGGCCGCAACGTGGGTGTTGTTTCTTGACTAGAATAAACAATG
>BNUH01000040.1 GCA_025997215.1 Clostridia bacterium | reverse complement strand
TGGTCATAGACCAATGAGCGGAGACGACATTGAGGAGGGAGAGTCCAGAGAGGGAGGGCACAGTGCCCTCCCTCTCTGGCCGTCCTTTTGGTTACTTTTCCCACGGACGGGAAAAGTAACAAGTCCCTCACCGCAGTGAGGGCATCCCCACCGCAGTGGGCGAACCCCAAGCCCCCCGCAGGGGGAAACAGAATACCATTCATAATCCTCCTTTTGCCTGCATACTCTCACCCAGTAGGGACGCGGCGTACTGTCCGCTTAAGGAGGATGCAGCATGGAATCCTTTGATCTTTATCGAGATATCGCCGAACGGACGAACGGGGACATTTACATAGGTGTCGTAGGTCCTGTCCGAACGGGTAAATCCACCTTCATCAGCCGGATGATGGACCAGATGGTAATGCCGCTGATCGACAATCCGCACAAGCGCGTTCGCACGATCGATGAACTGCCCCAGAGCGGCAGCGGTAAAACGATCATGACCACACAGCCCAAATTCGTACCGGACGAAGCGGTAGAGGTCAGCCTGAACGACAGCACGTCGGCCAGCGTTCGCCTCGTTGATTGCGTAGGCTACCTAGTACCCGGCGCGCTGGGCACCCAGGAGGGCGAGGCCGCGCGGATGGTTCATACGCCTTGGTATGAGGATGATATTCCCTTTGAGGATGCGGCGGAGATTGGGACGCGCAAGGTTATCCAGGATCACAGCACGCTGGGATTGGTTGTTACGACTGACGGCAGCTTTACGGAGTTGCCAAGAAGCGCGTATACCGACGCCGAGGAACGCGTTGTACGGGAATTGAAGCAGCTTAACAAGCCCTTCGTTGTGGTGCTAAACAGCTCCACTCCCCAGAAGTCGGAGACACAACAGCTGCGCCATCTGCTGGAGGCGAAGTATAGCGTCCCAGTCACGGCCATGGACGTTAAGAATATGGGTGTCGATGAGATCAGCGGTCTGCTCAACGACCTGCTCATGGCGTTCCCCATGCGCGAATTCCGCATCGAGCTGCCCAGCTGGACCCAGGCGCTGGATGAGAATCACTGGCTGCTGCAGTCGCTACTGGAGACGGCCAGCGAAGCCGAGATGGATGGCCCGCTGATGCGCGATCAGGCGGTATTCGCCAGCGCGGTCAGTAAGAACGAATTCGCGGACGCGGCCGCGCCCGTATCCACCAAGCTGGGCGAGGGTTCCGTGACATACAGCCTGCCGCTGAAGGAAGGCCTATTCAACAAGATACTCGGCGAGGAAGCAGGCACCGAGATCCGCGGCGACGCGCATCTGCTGTCACTGCTGAAGGAATTGGTATTCGCCAAGAAGGAATACGACCGCATCGCCGACGCGTTAAGCGCGGTGAGGCAGACGGGGTACGGGTTGGTTGTGCCGACGCTGTCGGAGCTGACACTGCAGCCGCCTGAGATCGTCAAGCAAGGGAATCGGTTTGGGGTGAAGCTCAAGGCCAGCGCGCCTAGCTTACACCTGATCCGCACGGATATTACTACGGAAGTGACGCCAGTCGTCGGCACCGAGCAGCAGTCCGAGGAGTTAGTACAATACCTGCTCAGCGAATTCGAACAGAACCCGGAACAGATCTGGGAGACGAACTTCTTCGGCAAGTCGCTGCACGAGATGGTGCGCGAAGGCCTGTCGACCAAACTATCCAACATGCCCATGGACGCCCAGGAAAAGGTACAGGAAACGCTCACCAAGATAGTGAACGAAGGCGGCGGCGGGATGATCTGTATACTGCTGTAAGGGGTTTGGGTTAACGAGAATTGATAAGCGCCTTCCGCCGTTTGGCGGGGGCGCTTTGAACGACGTTGCATTTATGTTGCCATAGGTTATAATGAGTGGAATACCTTTGGGAGGAGTCTGCTCATGAACAGCGTTGATGATAGTACGTTGACACAAACCGTCGCCGCGCTTGAACCCCAGCTTGTCGAATGGCGGCGATATTTTCACGCGCATCCGGAATTATCTTACAAGGAAGCCAACACTGGCGCAGCCATTCGAGAGGCGCTGGCGGGTTTGGGTATCGACAGCGTTCGAGTGCCTGGCTCCGAGAGTTTTTACGCTGTGCTGGACGGAGCGCGACCGGGGCCTTCCATTATAATCCGCGCCGACATGGATGCGCTGCCTATCCAGGAGGCGTCCGGTAAACCTTATAAATCCCAATGCGATGGGGTGATGCACGCCTGCGGGCATGACGCGCATATCGCCATGGCGTTAGGCGCGGCCGCCATACTCGCCGAACGCCGGGAGGATATTTGCGGCAGCGTGATATTCTGCTTCCAGTCCGCCGAGGAGCTGTCCGGCGGCACGGCTGAACTGCTGGCGGCGCTGCGAGAATCAGGCCGCGAAATTGGCCAGGCTGTCGGAGTACACATCTGGTCGCCCATCCCCGTCAGCCAGATCCAGATTTTGGATGGGCCAGCCATGTCCGGGCTGTACGCATTCGAGATAACGCTGACGGGACGCGGTGGTCACGGTTCGCGGCCGGACCTGTCGATCGATCCGATCAAGCCGCTGTGTGATCTGGCGCTCAAACTCTCCGCGCTGCCGACGCGCCTCGTCAGTCCGCTGGATTCAGCCGTGGTGCATGTTTGTAAGGTTGAATCCGGCACGCGCTGGAATATATTCCCGGATACGGCGGTATTGGAGGGCGGCGTGCGGTTCTTCAAACCGGAACACCAGCGGCTATTCACCGAAGGCATTGAACGCCTCACGCGTACTGTTTCAGATGAATGGGGCGTTTCATATAATATACGGGATGTGTCACGGCTTGCTCCGGTCGTCAACGCGCATGATTGCGTATCGCGTGCACGTGCCGCTGCCGGACAGGTTGATGGGTTGACGCTGTCGAATTCCGCAGAACCTTTGTGCGCTTCCGACAATATGAGCGACTTTCTAACGGCATACCCCGGCGTTTACGCGTTCCTTGGCTGCGGTAATTCTGCAAAAGGCATCGACGCCGTGCACCATAACGCAGCATTCGACATCGATGAGAGTGCGCTGCGGCTGGGTGTCGAATTCTTTTGTCGTTATATTTTACATAATTAACAGTTCCGGCACATTGTACACATTGAATCTTCCCCCGGCATACGCTTTAGGGAATAGCATTGGGGGAGGATTCTTACATGGCGCTACTGATCACCAACGAGATATCCGCAGCGACGGCAGGTTTGGCATCGACGGCATACCGTCCCGCTTGGGCTGAGGATCAGGTCTTTTGCCCATATCGCGTCTGCCCGCTGGGTGCGCACTGCGACCACCAATACGGCTGTGTTACCGGAATGGCGTTGGATAAGGGAGTATACCTGTGGTATGCGCCGACGATGGACGGCAGTATCGAATTGACCAGCCACAACTTTGAGGGCGCGGTGCGATTCAATATAGCTCATATCCCGGCTAAGTCGGGCGACTGGGCCGATCCATTGCGCGGTGCAGTGTCGGCGCTGGCTGCCAAGCTGATCCAGATTTCAAGCGAGGATGAGGATTCTTCTAAAACACTACGGCTTAAAGTCGGCGTGCGCGCGCATCTCTTAGGCGAACTGCCTATCGGCGGGCTGTCCTCGTCCGCCGCCGTCAACCTGTCGCTAATTATTGCGCTTTGCCGCGCGAATGCCGTCGAACTTGATCCGGGTGAGTTGATCGACACAGCCATACACGCCGAGACCGATTATATTGGCGTGAGAATTGGCGCGCTGGATCCGGCGTGCGAGTTGCTCTGCCGCAGCGACGCGTTATTTCATCTGGATACCATGGACGGCGCACGGGAGTGGATCCCCACCAGCCCCGACATGCCGCCGTTTGATATAGCTATATTTTTCAGTGGGTTGCAGCGCAATCTGGCGGGCACGGTCTACAACTCCCGCGTTGAGGATATGAAGGCTGCGGCGCTGGCTATGGCCGCGTACCGAGGGAAGCCGCTGGCATCCTTTGCCGAGGCGCGGCTGCGCGATATTCCCGTGGAAGCCTACGAATTATACCGCGACTGGCTGCCCGGACCGTGGCGGCGGCGCGCTGCGCATTACTTCTCAGAGCAGGAGCGCATCCGTGAGGGCGTCGAGGCCTGGCGCGATGGGAATCTTTTGCGCTTTGGCGAGCTGGTGTTCCAGTCCGGCCGAAGCACCGTGCAGAATATGGAGACGGGATCAGAATTCCTCAACCGCATCTATGAGACGCTGTGCGTTACGCCGGGGGTGTATGGCGGCAGGTTCAGCGGTGCGGGATTCAAGGGATGCTGTATGGCGCTGACCGATCCACGTTACCGCGATTCAATCCGCGAACGGGTGACGGCGGATTATCTCGGCGCGTTCCCGGAACTGGCGGGTAAGTTTGAGGTATTCTACTGCCATCCGGCGAATGGGTGCGCGGCCGGGTATGTTGGCGATCAGGCCTCCGCTTCGAACGCGTAGGTGAGATCGATAACGCAATCGTCTAATGTGCTGACCTTAATCGACTGGGCGCGCGTGTATGTCGTTGGGACATACGCGCCGTCTTTCAATAGAAGGACGTCTATGCGGCGGGATTTGGTGTCGACAATCCAGTACTCGGCGACACCAGCCTTTTCATATACGCGCCGCTTGAACTTGCGATCATGCCCGGCATTGGACGGCGAGAGTACCTCGACGATCATGTCCGGTACGCCAACAATCCTGCGATCGTGGATCTTCGACGGATCGCAGACCACAGCTATGTCCGGGCGAAGGGTGTCGGGCTTATCGGAATCCAGCTGGATTGGGACGTCGAATAATGCGCGGCACTTTTTGCCATTCAAATACCCCTTTAGCTTGGAGTATATCTCACCGGCTGTATTATTGTGTGAAATGGTTGCGAAGTCGAGCATAACAATCCGCTGGCCAATCAGCTCGGCGCGGATACTGTCGGGCAGGTTTTCGTATTCTTCCTCTATTGAGGAGATGGCTGAAGGTTTACGCTTTTCCATATCATGCCTCTTCCTCGAACGCGTAGGTGAGATCGATAACGCAATCGTCCAATATGCTGACCTTAATCGACTGGGCGCGCGTGTATGTCGTAGGGACATACACGCCGTCTTTTAGTAGAAGGACGTCTATGCGGCGGGATTTGGTGTCGACAATCCAGTACTCGGCGACGCCCGCCTTTTCATATACGCGCCGCTTGAACTTGCGATCATGCCCGGCATTGGATGGCGAAAGCACCTCGACGATCATGTCCGGTACGCCTACGATCCTGCGATCGCGGACCTTCGACGGGTCGCAAACCACGGCTACGTCCGGGCGAAGGGTGTCGGGCTTATCGGAATCCAGCTGGATTGGGACGTCGAATAATGCGCGGCACTTTTTGCCATTCAAATACCCCTTTAGCTTGGAGTATATCTCACCGGCAGTATTATTGTGTGAAATGGTTGCGAAGTCGAGCATAACAATCCGCTGGCCAATCAGCTCGGCGCGGATACTGTCGGGCAGGTTTTCGTATTCTTCCTCTATTGAGGAGATGGCTGAAGGTTTACGTTTTTCCATTGCGGGCCTCCTTGAGTGATAGCGATTTTGTTTTGTGTATTTTTTGTCGAGAAGATGATAATTATTCTATCTTTATCAATGGATACGCCACTATTTCACTTGGACGATCGACGAATTCCCCCAGCGTCATGCTCATCCACAGCACGCCCCACCATTGGCCCAGCTTCCAGCCCATATGCTCAAACGCGTATAGCCGTTCAAACCCCAGGCGGTTATGGAACGCCTCGCTGGGCACGTTGGGATGGGTGATCACGGCGTATAATGTTTTAACGCCCATGGCAGTTAGCGCTTCAACGATGCGTTCAACCAGAGTGCGGCCGATGCCCCGGCCCTGCACATCCTCGCGGACATAGATGGATAATTCCGCCGACCACTGGTACGCGGCGCGGCTGCGGACGCGTCCGGCATAGGCGTAGCCGAGTATGCCCGTTTCATCCTCCGCCACGAAGTATGGGAATTCGGCCTGGGTGGCGAGGATGCGTCCGGCCATGTCCTCGACAGAGGGGATTTCAAACTCGAATGTGATGGCGTCGTTCAGAACATGCGGCGCGTATATGGCCAGGATTCCTGCGGCGTCGCCGGGGCAGGCATCCCTGATTGTGTAGGTCTTAGCATTATTATCAGACATGTTTAACCTCCCGGAAGTCTTTTCAAATTATTATAACAAACAACACGGGACCAAGCAAGCCTCGCACAAAGTACAAACGCGCGCATAACCTGTAGCAGGCCTTGAATGTCGCGCCTTGCCGCGCGGCGCCGCCGCTTCACCGCGGTTGAGTCTTGCAAGGGCTTGAAGGAGGAAGTGATATGCCGTTAAACGACGGTTGTCACTTTGACGGTACGGTGCTGGGTTCCTTTATGCCGTGGTATCCGCATGATGGCAACCTGTACAGTTATCAGGTCGCGCTGAATAACTGGACCATGCAGGCGCTGGCGATCATCGCCGCCGCCGGTCACGGCTGTCACAATCCGCTGCACTGCGGTAAACCCTGCGGCTGTGATCCAGCGGGATGCGGCCATGGCTATCCGCCCTACCCTGGGTTCGGCTATACCCCAGGGCTGCCGTCATGGGGCGCGGGTTATGGTTGGAATGCGCCGGGCAGCAACGGGCCAGTCGGTTACGCGCCGTCCGCCGGATGCGGCTGTGCTTCAAGCGGATGCACGACGCCGCCATGCGGTTCGAGCCGGCCGCCGGAGCCGTGGTTCCCGCCGTCGACGTGTGCGTGCTAAACGCAGCATTAAGGTAACTGCTGGGTAACCTTCATTATCGTCAAGGTGAGTGGCGCCTCTGCGGGCTTGTACCGCGGAGGCGCTTTGCTTTGCCAATTCGTCAGCATTATAAAGGCGACTCAGTACGCAGTTCCAGAAGCGCGCGCAGATAGTTGTACTCTTTCACGGATTTTTGATCGTCGGACGCTTCGTCGAACTCGCGGGCAAGACCGTACAATATTTGTGCTTGTTTCACACTCTCGAATACATTACCCTTGGCGTCGAGAATTGGAGAAGTCTCAGGCTTGCGCATGGCGTCTCTGACGATTTTCGCGTACCTTAACGTGGATTCGTATGGGTTGAGCATACGGTAGCGATCATAGTTCTGACGCTCTTCAAACGTTGCGTTATACCATTCCGACAGCCAATCGCCAATCTTGCTGGGAAAGCTTTTCAACGTTTTCACAAGCTCATCGGCATAAACGGCGCTTAGAACGGCATGCAGACGCAGGCGGCAGCGCGGCCAGACATAAAACGCATACATGAACTGTTCCCGCGCCTTTGCTTCTTGGTTATTTTCCACGAACTGCTTAATTTGTATCAGCTCCGGCACCACCCTGAAAAGAAAGTCGATGTAATCCTCCACGCCCATATTTTGCATGCGTCCACTATTGTCCATCGCATTCAATGCCTCGATCATGTAGATATCGCTGGCCACGTCGAGGAGTATCAACAAGCTGGTCTGACAGCAGGTTTGATCGTTAGCGCAGTTCTGGAATTCCATGGCGGTAAACGCCGCAGCATTCTCGCTTAGTTTATCCATCAGATCGTCGAGCGCGTCGCGCGCGGCCAGTGGTACGTTATCGTTGAAACTTAATATATACCGCCACAACCAATCGCGGACTTCTGGCACAACCTCTTTATCGAAATCTGTCAACAGTGAGTATAGGCCGTCGCTCAAACCACGGCGTGTTATGTCCGTGCAGGGTCTATCCGGACTAAATATGCGGTCATGAGCTTTGTATATGTCCTCGTAGTCGGCGAGACACCTTTGGCTTTTGCTAAGAAGCAGGCTGCCGCTGAGGCGTTCTATAGCAATTGTTACACAACTCTGATAATAATTCCAAATTCTTTCCTTTGCGGCTTGTAAACCCAGCAGCAGCATGTTTCCATCTTCGATACTGCTGTCATTCGAGGAGTATCCGAAATTTTGTTGTAATAATAATGATAATGGCAGCAGCGTGTTGCCGCCATCTTCGGAGACATATGCGCCGCATATGGTGTTGATTAACTGGCTGAGTACCAGTTCCTCAGCGCACGCCAGTCGATACTTGCGAGATTGGCCGCGAGGAAAGAACTCATGTCCAATCTCATGTAATGATGATTCTATCATCTCCGTAAATCTATAAAGCTGATCCTGGTGATATGTGATGGTGTAACAACTGCGCTCTGGCGCGCTGGAGTAATAGACGCAACGCTCTATCTCGTTGACGGGTTGCTCGGTGGATCCATATTTATCATATGTAGTCGAACACAGAAATTGAATGAGCTGGCTTTGATCAGCGGCACGCTCTTTCTCGAATACATCCGCGGAGATGGAGTTGACCAGCGCGGTATAGCCTACCAGCACCCTTGGCAGGAAACTATAATGAAGAAGCGTATAGCTGGATGTATTAGTAGCATAGGCATGCACATGGTGAATGTTTGCCAGCATTAAGTCGAAATTGTTGCGAAAAACGTTAATGGTAGGCGGCTGGTCGTCCTGGGCCAGCCGAATAACGCAATTGGCGAAAATCTCCTGCAAGAAGCAGCAGAGGAGGTTTCCATACATGTCGAGTATCCACGACTCACACAGATGGCTTGCACCGCGCGTGTATCCCACCGTCATCTCTTCCAGCGTGCAATACATGTAATGGTACGCCTGCTTATGGAATGTGTTTGGATACCTATTAATGAGGCATTCAAGTTCATCCAGAATTTTTCCAAGGCGTTTGTCTAAGAGGCGAATGTTTTCGCTCTCAACGGGAACGGCAGTGTTGGGCGTGATAATGCCGTCGGCTATATTGTTCGCAGTGCCGTTTATTACGGTATAAAAGTCCAGCACATACGCGTGCGCCGTTTTATCCTTTTTGTTGGCAGAACGGTAAAGTTCACCAATCGCCGTTAAAAACCCATTATAGCCGTATAGTCTAAGAAATACGTCGAATGGGATTGAGTTTAGATGCACGCTGAAGTCGTTGGTGCCGGGAAATAGCACAGGGTTCAAGTATTTGTCCCAAGATGGGTAAAGCGTGGATATTTCAGCTGTTAGGGCGTTGATGAAAGGATTCACTGGATACCCGGCCAAGGCGTGAACGCGCACGTCAGCCGTAATCGCTAGCGGGTCGGGCATCGTTATATTGGTTTTGCCGTTGGTTTCACGTGGATTGAACAGGAAACAGGAGTATGTGTCGCGTATCTGCTTTATGAAAACCTTAGATTGTATATTGACGGCTACAGCGTGTGCGGATAGATGGGCGAGCAGCAATAGCGTTGTGTCGGTGAACGTTTTACAGCCCGCAGGCGCTTTGTCGGCGGGCATTGCGTTGAATAAGACGGCCAGTTTGTTCAGTGATGTGGTCGCGAACACGTGGATGTCCAGCGGGTATATGGAAGACTGATTGCTTAACCAGTTGAACAGGGTTTTCATTTCGCTCTCGGTTTTATTGATGCTGTCGGCGAGAGTATGCGCTCCATCGGAGTCCATCGCCAGGAATGTCAGGCATCTCATCGGGCTATCACAGAACATGATTTCGTTATATTTGTCTTCTGAGATAGCTTGACCTTTCAGTAGTGCTACCACTTGATGGAGGGTGTGCCGCTTGTTCAGCACGTTTATGGTTAATCCGTCGTTGCTTCTGACAGCATCAGATAAACATTCTATTTTATTAAATAACATAGAATCGTAATATCCGGTCGCGAAGAACAAGCCATCATGCGGTTTGCACACGACTTGATCGTTGCGTATGGAGCGATTGTTGCGGCGGTACATCTGCAGTAGGATGGCGCTGTATGTAGACATGTTAGTCACTCCTTCATCGTTTCAGTGGAGATTCTTCTGGGGTGCCATCACCTAATTCAGGTTTTGTTTCCGGTATGCCCTGATCCAGCGCATTGCACAAGCTGCAAAGAGGTTTACCAAGGAGACCATGCAGCTCATCGGATGTTTTATCATGAATTAAGCGCGAACCTGCCACGCATTCAGTATTTTTGTCATACAATCTCTTTATGATTGCACACAACTCTTCTGAGTAGCTCATACCGTTAAATATACTTGCTAAGTATTTCGATAGTTCGGTATGATAATAAGGATTGTCTTTCGTTATGCCACTTGGGCGTATGCGACCCAACCAATGGTCCAGATAATTAATATATGGTTGTTCAGGACGCATGAAACGCCTGAACGAAGATGATTCAGTACAAAAAGCAGAATCAGTCATGAACTTTACTTCCTTATCATCGCTGTTATAGACAACTTGGCGCATGTATTCCGAGCAGCATGCGATGGACAGCATTGCAAAATCGGTTGCTGAATAATCGCCATCAAGTGAGCACATCAATCGCCATAGCGTCTCGAAAGCGTCCCAAAACAGATCAATCGTCATCGTGAACGACGGATTCCTGGGCCTGCCAAAGTCAAGCGCACAGAGAGGCAGTATGCACGCGGTGATTGTACCGACTGTCAAACCAAGGTGCCGCCATGAGACAGGCTCGCCAGTGCGGGGCTTTGACTCACCCTCGCACAACGCCCATAAGCGCTCGCGTTGCAATGCTTGGATATTACGCAGCGTTTTTATGTCAGGTTGGATCGCATCATGTCCAGGCGTTGTTGCGTGTCCCACGATGAGACCCTCGGCAAATTGGTCAAAAAGTGGAGTGTTATTGTCTTTAATCATTTAGGAACACCTCTCTGATTGGTGTCGCTCGGCTGGTGCTCATTATTCGGTGGAGACTCTTGCGATAGCGGCTCTGTTTTTGAAGTATTGTCGGTATTTACTTGCCGACCAGTGTAATCGGCGAAACTATAGAGTATACCATTCTCCAGTATCATCGAGGTAATTTTGCGAACGGATTCCGGCTGCTTTTCGGAAGGCAGAGACAACGGTAGACTCGAATAATCTTTATAGACATTATATAGATGATTGGTATAACTAACCCAATCGGGGCTGTTGGACTCTGAGGGTCTTGTTTTTCGCAGCAATTTTCTCGTACACATGGTGACAGTATGTGCGAAATCCCCTGCGTACTCATCCTTTTTGTACTCGGAGGTTTCGGAATACGCCATAATGAATCGCCATAAATATACAACCAGGATAATAAAGGTGGCATATGTGCCAAACCAGGATTGCAGCAGAGTGGACAAAATCGCGAATATCAAAATAATAATTGGCATGATGAAAGTATAAAATGGCAGCCAGTAGCCGTACAGCTTACGGTATGAGTAGGGATTAACAATGTTTCGTTGTCGATTCATCCAGATGGTCCGGAAACCGAACACCGCCAGCACTATGGGCAGGTGCAGCTGCAACGGCAATAAAGAGGGTGCTTTTACTGTCGCAGTTACAAAGAGCGACCTGATAAGCTGTAAAGCTCGCTGTAGTGGCGGTATTTCCGCGGTCGTTGCATTATTCGACGACATTATTCGCTGGTAAACTGGATGCGCGATGAAACACAGTGCCATGACGCCCAACGTTGTTATCAGCAAACGGAACGGACTCCTGCGGAACCGTTCAGGCAATGAATTGATCTTGCGTTCCGGCCTGTCCACTGGCAACCGACCTTCAATCTCACAGTTTTCGTTTGTTGCTTAGCGCGTTTGTATCGGTGACGGTTAAGGGCTTGTACGGCGCGATGATACGCAACATGATAAGGCGCGGTGCTTTTTCCAGATCGCGCCAGACCATATTGCGCTCTAAGCGGTTATATTAGCTGCTCTTTTTGTGCCTGGCCAGCCAATTGCGGATTATGACCTCGCCATTGTCCATGGTCTGGCCATTACGGCTTTTATTCACAGCGGCGTCAAACGCTACTCCGCTGAAAGGTCTGTCCGGTGGCAGACGCGGTGCCAGATCATCTATCGGCATCGCGGTGCTAAACGAGACCATCCTTCCGCCTCTTTGGCGCGCGGCCTTTCCACCGTAATAACTGCGGACTTTCCGGCCGCTTGCGATAAGTCTCGTGCTAGCGCTCACGATAAAACCCTCCGTTTGCTCGCCTGTGCGGGCCTGCCCGCCAGGCGTCCTTTGTCAAACCAAACTAAAAGGCGAACAACGCTGCCGCGTGTTTCCCTATACGGCGACATATCAACCGCCCCCTTTCTTTTGCGTGTATACAGGCAACGGGTCTTATTGCCGATACTATGCGAAAAGTACCAGCAAAAGAACAGTCGACCCATATACTCTATGCTCGCAGGGGCAATTTGGTACGCGACTGCCTCCATCTGCGCCTTGACTTTCGGTGGAAGGCATGTCCCAACCCCCACATTTTACCATCAACGTGCAAGTTAGTCAATATTTGCACACGCTTTATGGCAACTTTATTTCATTATAACGCCAGACTTCCATTTTGGCGTACCCAATTGTACCATGCACAACTCTAGGATGTCAAGCACTTTTTCACGCCGTTTGACTGTAGAATACCCCACCCCGCGCACCGGGTTGCGCGCTCGGATAAAATCTGGTAGAATTACATCAACGCGAAAAGGAGAGATTATCGTATGAAAATATCGACAAAAGGCCGCTATGCGCTGCGTACCATGGTTGACCTGGCACGGCACGTCCAGACTGCGGAGTGGATTCCACTAAGGGACATCTCCCATCGGCAGGAGATATCCATGAAATACCTCGAGCAGATAGTGCAGCATCTTGCCAGCGCGGGGTTGCTGAAGAGCCTCCGCGGGCCGTCGGGCGGCTATCAGCTAGCGCGTCCGGCCGTGAGCTACACGGCTGGGGAGATACTGCGCGCGATAGAGGGATCGCTGGCACCTGTCGCCTGTCTGGAAAACAACCCTAACCAGTGCCATCGTTATCCGATCTGTCCGACGGTGCATTTCTACGAAGGCCTGGCTAAGGTTATCGATGAGTATGTCGACAGCTTCACGCTGCAGGATCTGGCCGACGCGCATGAAGCTGGCGAGGATGCCGTTTATTATATCTAGGTAACATTAAGGCATTACGCGTCCAGCCGTTTCTTGGAGTAGGCCAGCGCGAATATACCCAGCGAGGCGATTGTCCATACGGCTATCACCCCGCTGGAGAATGCCATGTTGTCTCCATTGAGGATGTGGATCATCGCGTCGGTGGGCAGGAAACGCGAGAACTTGCCGATCGATTCATCCATCATCCCAAACATGGACGGCAGCAGGAGAACCAACGCCATCGGGGATGAAAGCAGTCCGGTGGTCATCTGATTCTTGGATAGGATGCCCACCACGCACCCCAGCAGTATCATGCTCACGCTGGTAGCCGATGAACCCGCGAGGTACCGCGCGAACGGAACCCCGCCGGCCGCCGCGAAACCGTTATACACGAGCATGTATATGATGATATCAGTGGCGGTGATCATCAGGAACACCACGCACACCTTGCTTAGCAGGAACTCGCCCGACGACACGTTGGAGAGCATGAGCGTACGCAGGGTGTACTTTTCCTTTTCCTCGGCGATCATCATGGCCGCAATCGCGATGGATTGCAGGCACAGGCTCATCAGCGTGCCGAACATGAGGATGAATTCCAGCGGCATGGTCTCACCGCCCAGCGCCAGGTTCTTATATATCAGCACCATGACGATGGCCAGCGCCATCATCAGCAAGCACTGGCTGTTGCGCAGAGAGTCCTTCAGATCCTTGCGGAATAGCGCCGCGAATTTGTACCCCCGGAAGCGTATCTTCGATCCGTATTGCTCGCGCAGCGTTTGGGATTCACTCATGCAATTCCCTCCCCGTCAGCTGGATGAATACATCCTCAAGCGTCGGCTCGTCCGTCTTTATAGTAACTAAACCCTCGCCGTTGAGGCCGTCCAACGCGGCGCGGATGGAGGCGGCGTTATTCGCGCAGTGGATGCGCCTGTCGGTTGTGGTACGGATCTCGACGTCGTCCTTGGCGTTGGCCAGTTTCAGCCGCTCGGGGCTATCCATGGCGACGATGCTGCCGCTGGATAGGAAGGCCACGCGCTGGCACAGCCGATCCGCTTCCTCCATGTTGTGGGTGGTGAGGAATATGGTCGTGCCATTCTTGTGCAACGCTAATAGGGCCTCGTGAATCTGCCGGGTTGTGGAAGGATCCAGCGAGGAGGTAGGTTCGTCCAGGAATAATAAAGCGGGCTGGTGCAGCAACGCACGGCCCAGCATGAGCCGCTGCTTCATGCCTCGGGAGAGTTTCTTGGCGGGCTTCTTGGCGTCGGGCGCGAGTCCGGTTTCATCGAGAACGGTTTGGATGCGTGGTTTGGGCACGCGCATTATTTCGGCGAATACGGCCAGGTTTTCGTATACGCTCAAGCGTTCATACAACCCGCTAGTGTCGCTGAGCACGCCGATCCGGTCGAACGCGTCCGCGCTCAACTTGCTGATCTCCTGTCCGAACAGCCGTATATCCCCGCCGTCCGCACGCAGCTGACGCGTGAGCAGCTTGATCGTGGTAGTCTTGCCCGCGCCGCTGGGTCCGAGGAAGCCGAATATCTCGCCCGTATTGACGGTGAACGTCAAGCCGTCGAGGGCCTTCTTGCCGTCGAAGGATTTGTTGACTTGGGACATCTGAATTATGGGTGCGTCTGGCATTTAACCACTCCTTTAGCATTATCTTCTATTATGACGCAGACGAGCGCACATTTGTTGTATGGAGAATAAAAAATTCTGAAAAACTATTGCGTGGACAGGCGCACTGTAGTATACTATCAATGGTCAAGGAAAGTCTAACATAATGCTCTTATAACGGATGGAGGGACTGGGCTATGCCCATTAAGGATTATTACCAAATACTGGGCGTTGAGAAAACCGCTACGCAGGATCAGGTGAAGTCGCGATTCCGCAAGCTGGCGAAGGAGCTGCACCCCGACGTCAACCCTGACAAGGAGGCGGAGCGCAGATTCACCGAGGTGTCCGAGGCGTATGACGTGCTGGGCAACAAGGATAACCGCAAGAAGTATGACCAGTTGGTCGAGCAGCAGCGCACGGGTAGGGTTCAGTACGGTGGCGGCAGCGTTGCTGACGACATCGACTGGGATTCGATCCTGTCAACCATGTTCGGCTGGGAAGGCGGCTCGTACGCGGCGGGTCACCGTTCGAGCGGGTATGATTTTGAGGGATTCAGCGGATTCGGTGGGGATATGGGCGATTTGTTTGGCACGAGCGGCGGCTCGTTCGCCAGCACGTTGGATATCGAGAATACTATACAGGTGCCGCTGAAGGAAGCGTTCAACGGCACCGAAAAGACGATCCGGATTGCAGGGAAGGATCAGGTGAAGTTCAAGGTTCCGGCGGGCGTGCAGCCTGGAGAACGCATCAGGCTGGACGGTTTGGGCAAGGAGGATTCCAAAGGCCGCCGAGGTGATAGGCTGCTGAAGATTGAGCTGACCGCCGAAACGGGCGTCCAGTTGGACGGTATAAATTTGGTGGTCGAACGCGAGATTACGCCATGGGATGCTGCGCTCGGTACGTCGCTCCCCATGTCGCCGCTGGGCCAGGAGATTCATGTGAAGGTGAAGCCCGGTGCAAGAAGCGGCATGAAACTGCGGGTGCGCGGGCAGGGTTACCGCGACCGTGCGGGGCATAGGGGAGACCTGCTGGTCAGCCTGACGATCCAGAACCCAACGACGCTGCCGGAGGTTATTAGGAACGCATATTCAACGGTTCACGGCTAAAAAGAAGGGTCCAGGGCTGTGCCCTGGTCAGGGTTCGAAGGGGCTGAAAGCCCCTCGCAGGAGTCCGAGGGCAGAGCCCTCGAAAAGGAGGAATTATAGATGGATTTGAATCAATTCACGCAGAAGGGCCAGCAGGCCATAGGCGAAGCGCAGGAGATAGCGTTAGCGCGCCAGCATCAGCAGTTGGAAGGGGAACACCTCCATCTGGCGTTGGTTGAACAGCAGGAAGGCTTAATTCCACGGCTGTTAGGGCTGATGGGCGTGGATGTCGGGGCTGTGCGTACCGCGCTGGAGGCGGCGTTGTCCCGCGAACCGTCCGTGCAGGGCGGCAGCCAGTTGTATCCAACGCGGCGATTCCAGGAGATATTGGTTAAGGCGCAGGATGAGGCGAAGCGATTCCGCGACGAGTACACGGGCGTCGAGCATATTTACCTGGCGCTGCTGGATGAGCGCGGCACGCCATCCGCCAAGATATTCGCGTCGCAGGGGATTACGCGCGACCGATTCCTGACCGCGCTGTCGAATGTGCGTGCAGGTCAGCGCGTCACCAGCCAGAATCCGGAGACCACTTATGAGGCGTTAAAGAAATACGGCGATGATTTAGTCGAGCGCGCAAGGTCGGGTAAGATGGATCCGATCATCGGCCGCGACGAGGAGATTCGCCGTGCGATCCACATACTCTGCCGCAAGACCAAGAATAATCCTGTCCTGATCGGCGAGCCGGGCGTGGGTAAGACGGCTGTCGTGGAGGGTCTGGCCCAACGCATCTTAAAGGGCGACGTGCCCGAGAATTTGCGCGACAAGACGGTAGTGTCATTAGATATGGGCGCTTTGATAGCCGGCGCGAAGTACCGCGGGGAATTCGAGGAGCGGCTGAAGGCTGTGCTCAAAGAGGTGCAGGAGGCCGACGGGCGCGTCATCCTGTTCATCGACGAACTGCACAACATTGTGGGCGCGGGCAAGTCGGAAGGTGCGATGGACGCGGGCAACCTGCTCAAGCCCATGCTAGCGCGCGGCGAACTGCATTGCATCGGCGCGACTACGCTGGATGAGTACCGCAAGTATGTTGAGAAGGACGCGGCCCTTGCGCGGCGCTTCCAGCCCGTGTTGGTGGATGAGCCGACGGTCGAGGAGGCGGTCTCTATACTGCGCGGTTTGAAGGAGAGGTATGAGCTGCACCACAGCGTCAGGATCACGGACGCCGCGCTGATAGCGTGCGTTACGCTGTCGCACCGGTATATCAGCGACCGATTCCTGCCGGATAAGGCAATCGACCTGATGGATGAGGCGGCCGCCATACTGCGCACCGAGATCAACTCCAAGCCGACCGCGCTGGACGCTGCGGATCGCCGCATACTGCAGCTGGAGATAGAGCGTGAGGCGCTCAAACGCGAGGACGATCCCAAGAGTCTGGCGCGGTTGACTTCGTTGGAAGCGGAACTGGCCGCGCTGCGCGAGACGTCCGACGCCATGAACGCCCAGTGGCAATCCGAGAAGGCCGACATTGAAAAGACCCGCAAGCTGCGCGAGGAGATTGACCAGGCGCGGCATCAGCTGGATGAAGCCAAGCGCGGGTATGATTACACACGCTCGGCCGAGCTGGAGTACGGCACGATTCCACAGCTTCAGGCGCGGCTCGATGAGCTGAAGGCCAAGACCGAGGCGCGTTCGGGCGGAAGCGGGACGCTGCTGCGCGAGGTTGTTACAGAACGTGAGATAGCGCAAATAGTTTCGCAATGGACGGGCGTGCCTGTCTTGAAGCTGGTGGAGAGCGAGCGGGAGAAATTGTTACAGCTGCCGGCCCAACTTCACAAACGCGTAATAGGCCAGGATGAGGCGGTGGAGGCCGTCGCCGACGCAATCTTGCGTTCGCGGGCAGGTCTGTCCGACCCGAACAGACCCATCGGTTCGTTCCTATTCCTGGGGCCGACGGGCGTGGGCAAGACGGAACTGGCCAAGGCGCTCGCGGAGGCGATGTTCGACAGCGATCAGGCGATCGTTCGCATTGACATGTCGGAATATCAGGAAAAGCATACCGTGTCGCGGCTGGTCGGCGCGCCTCCGGGTTACGTCGGGTATGATGAAGGCGGGCAGCTAACCGAGGCAGTCCGGCGAAAACCGTATTCGATTGTGCTGTTCGACGAGATCGAGAAGGGGCATGCGGATGTATTCAACCTGCTGCTGCAGGTGCTGGACGATGGGCGTTTGACGGACAGTCAAGGCCGGACGGTTAACTTCAAGAATACCGTAGTGATTATGACCAGCAATATCGCAAGCCCGCTGCTGCTGGAGGGCGTCAACGAGCGCGGGGAGATTCGCGAATCCGTCCGCGCGCAGGTGATGAAGGCGCTGCAGGGGGCGTTCAAGCCGGAATTCCTGAATCGGATGGATGAGACGGTGCTGTTTAAGCCGCTGACGAAGTCGGAGATTACGCGGATCGTCGGCCTGATACTGGATAAGACGGCCGAGCGGCTGGCATCGCAAGGCATAACGCTGGAGGTGGACGATGCAGCGAGGGCGTTGATTGCTGAACAGAGTTACACGCCGCAGTACGGAGCGCGGCCAGTGCGCCGTTATATACAGCGCGAGGTGGAGACCGAGATTGCCCGCAAGATAATGCGCGGCGACTTGGGTGAAGGTGAAACGCTGGTGGTTACGGCGATGGCGGGGATGCTGGCGTTACAACCCAAACAACCTAAACGCGATTAATCTCCAGAAATTAGCAACAGACCGCGACAGACTCGCGGTCTGTTTTGCTTTAGCACCAGTCCAATCTTGCAGACTATCGGTCTGTTTGATGGGAATCCACATCTTGCCTGTGGATTTCTATCCACAGCGGTGGATAATAAAAACTGAAACGGTGGATAACTCTTGAAAATTTAGCCGCATAGCCGTCAAATCTGTGGATAACCCTGTGGACAATGTGGATAACACGCATACCAGACCGTGGACAGGCATAACCTTGTACGCTAAACCACCAGCCCTTGCGGATGCGCCAAGACTCCGGTCTGGACGGTGAAACAGACCAAGGGTCGGTGGGATTTCCACGTTTGTGCAAGGCATAGCACGCCGCCCCTTGTCATACGATTGCGCGAACAGGCATCGGGATCGACGGGGAGGCGGGGCAAAATGTTACGGAAAATCTGGGAACGTTACGGCAAGCACACGCGGTGGCTGGGCGGATGTGTCGCGATGCTCATAGTCGGGTGGATGTTATCGCCAGCCGCTCAACCCGCTTGGTGGCTGTGGGATGCCGCAACGCCGACGCCCTCACCCGCGCCCAAAGCGACGCCCGCGCCGATTCTGCTTAGCGACGGCACGCCCGCCGACGCGGTCATGCAGGGGATTCTGTTGGCCACGCCCGTGTTCAAGCCGACGGCGGATGGGGCCTTGACGGGGCATATCATCGCGGTCGATCCAGGGCACGGCGGCTACGATGGAGGCGCGCGCGCGGCCAACCGCGGCCCATGGGAGAAGGTTTACAACCTGCAGATATCATTAACATTAAAAGATATACTCACCTCGCGCGGCGCGACGGTGGTCATGACGCGCGACACCGACACCGCGCTCAACGATCCCAACCCGCCGATCCGCAAGAAGCGTCAGGACATGGAACGCCGCGCCGAGCGCATACTAACCCACGGCTCGGAGATGCTCCTATCTATCCATCAGAACGACTACCGCGTGGCGTCCCAGCGCGGGCCGCAGGTGTTCTACCGGAAGGATTGCGAGGCGGGGCAGATGCTGGCCGTGGTGCTGCAGTCACACCTGAATGACGCGCTGTATCCCGGTTCGCGGCGGCGCGCGAATGTCGGCGACTTCTACATCAACTCGCTGGGTATACCGTCCTCGCTGGTCGAATGCGGATTCCTGTCGAACGCCGCCGAGGAAGCGAAACTGCGCGATCCGGCCTATCAGCGGCGCATTGCCGAGGCTATTGCGGACGCCGTCGAGGAATGGTTCGCTCTGGAGGCCATGCCGACACCAGCATTAAGGGAGGATCGTTAACAAAATATCGTTATGTTGTTACGGTTGGCGGCCAGTTCAACCGACGCCAGAAATATTTTTGTAAAATGTGCGACACACACTTGAAATTTTCGGAGGGTGTGGTAAAATATAGCTTGTAACAAACTCTACGCCTATTCCCGGGTAACACCGGACAAGGAGGGTCACATGAGAAGCAAGCTACGTAAACCACTATCCATCCTGCTGGCGCTGGCATGCCTGCTCACGATGGGGACGGGCATCACCGCGTACGCGCGCCAGGATGTCGGTTTTACTGATTCGCCGTGGGATCAATCGTGGGTTGATGTGTATAGCGCCCCTGTAACCACTGTCCAGGTTGATGGATCGGCTAGCTCTGCGCCAGTCCTCCCGACTGGGGAAGCGCCGACCGATCCGCCACCGCCATCGGATCAGCTTCTAGTGCTGCCCGGCGATCCAGGCTTACTGGTAGAGCTGCCAGCAACCGATGGCGCGCCCAACAAGCCCGGTGTCAAGAAGGTTTCCCAAAACCCCGACGGGACTTTCTCCATTAGGGTACAAGGCGTCGCGGACGGGTTGGTCGTGACGGGTTTCGGTCCGAACGAAACGCCTGTCAGGATTTATCCGCTCAACGGCGAGACACTCACCGACCGCAAAATCGACATAAAGATTAGCGGACTCAAGGCCACGGCGTATCCGTATACCGTGACGGTCAAGCTGTTCAACAAGGTTATCGACGAAACCGGTGCGACCAAGGATGTCATGAGCGCCGGGACGAAGCTGACCATCGAGGAGCTTGCGCAAGACTTCGTGGATCAGGAAGAGGCGGCCAAAGAAGCGGCGGCGCTTGCCCAGGCCGCAGCCGAAGCAGCAGCGTTAGCCGCCGCCGAAGAAGCGGCCAAGAGCCAGCTCTTTGAAAACCTGACCGTCGAGGAGGACAAGTTACCCGAACTAACGCTCAATAGCGGCAACGTGGAAAGCGCGGTTATCTTTGAAAGCGCCTTTATCATTGAGGAAGGGACGCCGGATGAGACCGCTGGATTCACTCCGCCAATGACGCTTCGCGGTGCAATGCCGATGGTCGATGTGACGAATCCCGAAATATCGAACTATGCGTTGATCGGGCCAGACTTCACACAGCCGACAGTGGATGATACGGATGCGCTGCCGAGCGATACGGCTCCTTTAGCGCCAACCGTGACGATCGTATCCAACGATTATAATGGTACGTTCGTGCTCCGCATTGTCGGACAGGCCAACGGCTTTGAGGCGATCGGTTACGACGCGAACGGCAAGGCCGCGAATATCGGCAGTGTCACCAACGCTCCAGGCAATCCGGGCGTCAACACGGAGCATGGCTTTGACACCAACAATTTCTATAACGTCAAGGTAAGGCTGTTCAACTGCGACTTCGAGTTGGGCGGCGGAGCCATCAATGTTATGTATGGGCCGTGGGTGAATGTGAATGTGGAACCCGCGACACAGCCTGAATCAACTGGCGATGATACCAGCGATGCCAATGAACCGGACGAAACCACGGATCCAGTGGTCGAAATTACGCCTTTATCAGAAGTTACCACTGGCACATTTGCGGCTGAAGTCATCAGCAATACAGCGGCAGGTGGTGCGGTTATAGCCATCACGCAAGGCTGGGCGTATCAGGTAACGCTGTATCGCTATGCAACAGAGTCGTCAACGACACCGACTGATTATTGGAACATATCCAGCCCAACGAATACGGCAGATACGGATATGGGTGGCAAAACTTTTACCATTCCAACTGCAAAGCTGGATGGATACTTCCGGATTGAGTATAGGCGCGTTGGTGTTACCAACCCTATCGCGTATCCTGCCGCTCGATTCCTTATCAACAGCGTTCCCGCGACGCCGACCGTGGCCAGGCCTGAACCTACCATATACAAAGATACCTTGAAGGCGACATGGCCAGCCGTCAAAAATGCGTCGTACTACATCGTATCGATCTACGCGATTGACAAAAACGATCCTTTAGGACAGTCGGTACTGGTGAAGCCCGCGTACACGGTAACGTCAGAATTCATTGATATCCCAACTGAAGCGGGTTTGACGATTTCTGCCATACGCAACCAGTACAGGGCTATCTGGATTAACGTGCAAGCGGTCAACGACAACGATACTCCGGCTGTTGTCGCCGACGACATCTATTCCGAGGCCTCAAAGAGCAACACCATCTTCTTAACCGACCATGATGTCAGCGACGCGGTACCGACTAAGCCGCTGGTCAACTGGCTATTCCATTATGAGGATGGTACGATCCGTGTCGAAATCATCGCCGAAGGGCATACGATCGAGATTTGGGAGAAAAATGGCGGCACATCCACGAAGATTTTGGCGAAGGATTTAGGGAGCGAGGCAACGCCGAACCGCTTCTATGAGGTGGGCGAACGACAA
This sequence comes from Clostridia bacterium, assembly GCA_025997215.1. The sequence continues at coordinate 3,510 of BNUH01000040.1, read as the reverse complement.
CCGACCGCTTATCCCTACTCACTGACGATACGTGTAGGCAACTACGCGTCCGATGGTGCGATATCCTGGAATGAGACGGAATTCCCGATCATCAACGCGAATACCCACCCGGAAGGGCCGCAGGTTATGCAAGGCCTCGACTATACTGGGAATACGAGGTATGTGTATCTGCGCTCGTCAACGGGCATCGAGTATGTAGATTACACTGGTACGTTAGAACATGCCAGCGGTATCAAAGAAAACCTGGAGTTACTGAAGCAACTGCCGAACGACCAGATAGACATCACCACGTTATTGAACTCGAAAGTTACACTTCCTGGGGATGTGCTGACTGTCTACGCACAATCATGGGTACGAATCAATGGCACCCTCGTACAGAGTAAGAAGTCTGCGTCTCTGGTCATAAAGTACGAGGATATCGCGAAAACGCCTACAACAGCCACGATCACTGGTACCTTCTATGAAGAGACTTTGGATTCGATGACCGTGCGCGTTGAGATCACTGGGCCGATCGATCCTAAGGACAAGATTGAGGTTTGGATGCCTAATGCTTCTGGTGTTACTGATGGGAGTATCAAGCACGAGGTGTTGGGTTCTGAACTGCAAAGCAAGAAATGGTTCGAGTTCAAGGTTTCGCCGATAAACCCTGGTGACTATAAGGTCATATATAATGGCGGTACCACGCCATTGGCGTCACTGTATGTTTCGATGACCCCCATAGCCGCAGAATTCTTTCAACCTAAGTACCCGCTGACCATTAAGGATGGTTACTTAATCTGGAGCCTGGATGGCATATCAGGTAACAATCAGAATAGCTACTACTTCATGGTGTATGAAGTCACCAACGTTAATGGTAACATCAACAAGATTACCTCGACCACTGGCACTCGCATCGCGATTCCGTCAAGCGCGGCGGTGAACTCCATGCCGTACGTGGCATACTACATCCGCACGGTATTGAAAGATCACAATGCCTATGGCTCACTAACCCCAGGCCTCCGATATGTCAGCAAGTCGTGCCCGGCTATCATCTACCGCGGCCTCGACGTGCCGGACTACGGGACGAGCGGCGGGCTTGGCTGGGATGATCCTTGGGCCGACACCGTAACCCCGGATGGTTCGGGCTTGTGGTGGGATGGATTCTACTTCCGCGACTCCAACGGCAACTACTACGACTCGAATGGCAACTTCATCAGCAGCACCAATCCCAGCGGCACCGGCTCCATCGGCGACAGCGGATATGGCTCCAGTGGCGGGATGGGCGCAGGGGATGGCAGCGGCAACAGCAACGGGTACTATGATCCAGAGACTGGTATATTCTACCCGTATCCCACGGATCCGGAATACCCGTATTATCCGGACTTAGATGAGGGTGAAGGCTGGGATTATGTAACACAGCCACCTACTGGTTATGGGCTCGGTGGTAGCAGCGGGAGTGGTGGAGCTAATATCGTTTCCGACACAATTATAGCTACCGAGTACTCCGCCTCCGTCGACGGCGCGATGCGGCTGTCCCAGGAGTTCGTGTTCGAGGCGGGCGGGATCGACCCGAGCATCACGAATAACTCGGTCGTGCAGCCGCTGATGACCCGGCTATTCGAAGGCCTCGTCGTCACCGACGCCCAGACGAATGAGCAGGTAGGCGCTAACGCTGAATCGTGGAAGATCAACGAGGATGGCACCGTGTACACGTTCACATTGAATCAGGATCTGAAATGGTCTGACGGCTCGCCGCTGACGGCGAATGACTACGTGTACACCTACCAGCGCATTCTGACCGACGCGAACCAGGCCCGCAACAGCGCGCTGCTGACGATGTACATCGACAACGCCCAGGAATTCCTGGAAGGCACGGCGAAGGCGGATGATCTGGGCGTCAAGGCCCTGGACGATTATACGCTGGAACTGACGATCAATGAGAAGTCCGACTACTTCCTGACGCTGCTGACGGCTTTCACCTACAGCCCCGTCCAGGAGAAAACCATCGAAGAGTACGGCTCCCGCTGGACGATGGTCGCCAACGCGCTCGTCGGCAACGGCCCGTATAAGGTGGCATCGCTAACGCCATCCCAGCTGATCCTGGAACCGAATCTGTATTACAACGGGCCGTCGCCCGCAGCCCAGGAGCAGGTGGTATTCGACCTGCAGTAGGCTTAAGTCAAAGGGAGGGGCGCATCGCCCCTCCTTTATGAAATCGTATATTTCCTGCTCGAAGGTGATTAATTCGTCAAAATAAAGCTATTGTATTTCTGCACCGAGATAGTTATACATATCGGCTATCGTCGAACAATGTCGGCACAAGATCCGGCTGCCGGAAAATAATGTCCACTCATAGTCGGCTCGTTAGCCGCCAGATACCATTACAACTAGTTCAAGGCGCTTTGTCAAATATTATGTCAACTCTTTTTTGATGTCGATTCAAGTGCCAGGTGGCTTATTACGATTCACTGTGCATAACGTGCTGCTACGCATAAGGATGTCGCACGTTCCCCCTCTCCCGCGGGTTAGGCCCTGTAATATGAAAAATTCTTCGGGTTTGTGACCTGTAGGTTGACGGCATTGGACAGCAAGATACGATTTGACATACCCCATATCCATACTGTATAATAAGTGCATTCGGGTGTGTACCTGTAGCTCAGCTGGATAGAGCGACAGACTCCGACTCTGTAGGCCGCAGGTTCGAATCCTGTCAGGTACACGAAAAAAGCCGCGAGGGACTTGGGTTCCTCGTGGCTTGAGTTTTTCTGTTGAGCTTTTTTCTGAAATTGGGTACTGTTTGGGTACTGCACGGGTAACAAACCTTAAGGAAGCCGCCGCAACGACAGGACTTAGCATGTATGCGTTGCGAACAGGTAGCGCGACTAAACGTTTTCCGGCCATACGAGCCATAGGAGGTAGGCAGGGTAGGTTACTTGTATCACCGGAAGCCATTTCAAAGGTAATCGAAACAGAATTAGCGGCATCTATCGATGATTCAGGCGCGAATGCGGAGGAAGTAAGGCGGAACAACGCATCAACGATTGTTAGAACAATTGCTCCACATCTGTAAGTTGGGCTGTTGTAACATGCTGGATCGGAACTGCGTACAACGCACTGCCATGGGACTTGGTTATTACGAGCTGGCCGTATGGATTGAGGAACACAAAAGTGATTATGCTCACCTGATAATGTTTGGACGACTGCCGGGTGAAGTGCCCGAAAACTGATGTTTCTGTATGGTTGACTGCGGCAGCCTGGTTGGTATATGATACCGATGTGGCGAGGCGCAGTAGCGCGCTTCCGTCGTGAAGGAGGATATATGATCCAATTTCGGCATTATGTCAATGATACACGCTTCGGCGTGGACTATTACAAGTTGCGCAGATTTCTGTTAAGACTGGACAGCTCCGACTACACTTTTGGGCGTTGGGATTGGATGATAACCCACAGTTATCTTGACGAAAGCGGGTTGGGAAAAATTGGTTTATGGGAGAACGATGGCGAATTGGTTGCGATCGCGACCTATGATTG
>BNUH01000039.1 GCA_025997215.1 Clostridia bacterium | reverse complement strand
ATAGTTTCCAGCGACCTGGTGTTGACGGATGGCCGCTACGAGATCGACTTCGCCGACTTCGAGCGCGTGATCGTCGAATCCAAGCCCAAGCTGTTCATACTCTGCCACCCGCACAACCCGATTGGCCGCGTGTGGACCCGCGCCGAACTGCAGCGGTTGGGCGACATCTGCCTGAATCATGGCCTCCTGGTCATATCCGACGAAATCCACGAGGATTTTGTGTATACCGGGCACACCCATGTCCCCTTCGCGGCGGTGGATACCGCGTTCCAGCCGATCACCGTGACTTGCACCGCGCCCAGCAAGACATTCAACCTGGCCGGACTCCAGGCTTCAAACGCCTTCGTCCCGAATCCCGCGCTCCGGCGGAAGATTTTCCGCGCGCTGGATGCCTGCGACATCGGCCTGAATCCTATCGCCATAGCCGCATCCGAGGCCGCGTACAAGCACGGCGCACCCTGGCTGGAGGCGCTCAAGCCATACTTGCTGGCAAACCACACGCACCTGCGTGAATCCTTCGCCGCAAACCTCCCCGCTATTAAGCTGTACAACCTGGAGGCGACGTACCTCGCGTGGCTGGACTGCTCCGGGCTAGGGCTGTCACAACCGGAATTAGTCAAGGCCTTCGCGGAAAAGGCCAAGGTCTGGCTGAACGACGGCGCTTCGTTCGGCCCAAACGGTGCGGGATACATGCGGATGAACCTGGCGTGCCCGCGCGCGACGCTGGCCGAGGGAATTCGGCGCATCACGGAGGCATTTGCTTAATAGTAGCACAACATCTTACGGTTGTCAATAGGAAAAATAAAATATTTTCCCGCAGATAGGTACAAGGGCTGCAATCTGCAGCCCTTGTTCACGTTTTACCCCGGCGACTGACGCGGCGCGCTGCCGTGCATATCATGTTAATGAACCTTACCATGATAAGGGAGGTCATTGCATGCCGCCAATCAGCATCCATAATGCAACCGAGCTGCGCGCCATAGGCCACAATCTGTCGCACACGGGCGACTATCAGCTCGCCAACGACATCTTTATCGACGGATCTTGGACGCCCATCGCCCATGGCGACGGGATTCTGCTGGATGGGGACGGGCATCGCATTGGCCCGCTGAACTTGCCTCTATTTGAAAACCTCAACAACTCAACTATATTTGAACTGTCACTAGAATTCGACATTAAGGACGGCGCCGACATCACGGGAGGCTTGACCCGCAGTGCGGCGCACACTTCGTTCTCAGATATTAATACTTATGGAACCATACGCGGTGCGGGTACAACCGGAGCGCTGGCTGGCAAGCTAACGGATAGCGCCGCCGAACGCTGCCAGCAATTCGCCGCGCTGAATGGCTGCGCCGGAACGGGTGGGTTCGCGGGCGCGGCCGCTCGTACACAGTTCATCGATTGCCGGAATTTGGGGAGCATCCGCGCTTGCTCCGGCGCGGCCGGCGGCATATCCGGCTCGATTTTCGAGAGCGGGCTTTGCCAATCCTGCGCGAACGAGGGCGTCATCCTCACCCAAGGCGCGCGGGCCGGAGGGATTTCCGGACAGATCATCTCGCAGGGCACGAACGGTTCCAACGGTGATATAACCATAACATCCTGCCTGAATCAAGGCGAGGTAACCGCCGGATCGGACGCTGGCGGGATTGCGGGCGTGGCCATCGGCGAAGGCATCCATGTCGAATCCTGCACAAATTTGGCGTCCATCACATCCCAATCCACCCATGCGGGCGGCGTTTGCGGCCGTGTGGATGAGGGCGCGACGATCCTCGGCTGCCGTGCCTGCGTCAAAGTCGCCGCCGAAATCGCCGGCGCTGGCGGCATTGTCGGCGGCGCGGAAGGCCCCGCCACTATCCAGGACAGCTCGGTCGACGGCGCGTTCGTCCGCGCCCAGCGCGGCACGCACCGAATCCTGGGCATCGCACCGCCCAACCGCGAGAATATAGTTCTATCCAACAATCGCGCGGCCCAGCGCGTGCACATATCGCCAGCTTTCGACAATCCCGGAGAACTCGTATCGGATAACAATGATGAAGCTAGAACCGACGGTCTCGATGGCGTAACCTTCACCTGCGCCGAAGGCCTGATTCCGGCTGATTGTTTCGAATGCATTAAGCCTGAATCCGAAGGCGCGTTATCCGATGGGGATTGGGATAAGGCGCTCAAGGAGATGCTCGAAGGCTTAAGCCGCTGATCAATTGGCTGTCATTCAGCTTGACTGCCGTACGCTGATGCTGTATAATTTAGCTAACAACATTACGATCCTTATGGCGTTAACTCATATACATAATGAATGGGAGGCGGGTTACCATGGGCAGCAGACCTGTTACACTGTGTACATGCCAGTGGGCGGACATGCCGTTCGACGAACTGTGCATACTTGCCAAGAAAATGGGCTACGACGGGCTGGAGATCGCGTGCTGGGGGAATAACCTGGACCTGGACAAGGCGTACGTGGACGACTCGTATATCCAATGGATCCAAGAGAATTTGAAGAAGAATGGCCTGGTTGTCAAGGCTATCGCGGCGCACATCATCGGCCAGTGTGTCGGCGACGCGCCCGATCCGCGCCTGAATAACTTCGCACCGGCCAAGCTCGCGAACCAACCCGAGGCCATCCGTGCGTGGGCTGTCGAAACCATGAAGAAGGCCCCGGCCGTAGCCAAGAAGCTGGGCGCGAACGTCGTCACATGTTTCACCGGTTCTCCCATATGGAAATATCTGTATTCGTTCCCGCAGACCACCGAACAGATGGTCGAGTATGGCTTCGACGAGATCGTGAGGCTCTGGTTGCCCATCCTGGACGAGTTCGTCAAGCACGGCATCAAGTTCGCGCTCGAAGTGCACCCGGGCGAGATAGCGTTCGACTATTATTCGACAAAAAAATTGCTGGAGAAGTTCAAGGACAGGCCCGAGTTCGGCCTCAACTTCGACCCCAGCCACCTGCAGTGGCAGGGCATCAAGCCGCACCTGTTCCTGCAGGATTTTGCGGAGCGCGTGTACCATGTCCATATGAAGGATTCTGCGGTCACGCTGGATGGGCGCAGCGGATTGTTAGGCAGCCATATCGATTTCGGCGACCTGCGCCGGGGCTGGAATTTCCGCTCGCTGGGCCACGGCGACGTGGATTTCGAATCCATCATCCGCGTGTTGAACGCTGTCGGCTACTCCGGCCCGCTTTCTGTCGAATGGGAGGATAGCGGAATGGACCGCATCGACGGCGCGACCGAGGCCTGCGCATTTGTCAAGAAGGTGGACTTCAAGCCGTCCACGTTTAAGTTTGACGAGGCCATCGCAAATTAAGGTTCACGAGCGATAACGCTCTTAGAATCATAACTAAAATGGAGGGATCCTTGTGAAGAAACTGGTTTCATTGCTGCTGGCGGCGCTGTTAGTCATGGGCGCGGCATCCGCGTTCGCGGCGTCCGACATCGCCATCCTGGTACCCAACGCGGATCACGGCTGGACAGGCGCCGTGCTCAGCTACGCCGAAGAGAAGGCCGCGGAGATCAACGCCGCGGGCAAGTATACCGCCGAAGTCATCTCCTCATCCGACCCGGCGAACCAGATCACCCAGGTCGAGGACATCATCGACAACCAGTCAGCGAAGTCCGTCGTCATCCTGCCGCAGGATAACACGCTCGAAGCCACGATGAAGAAACTGGCCGACAGCGGCATCCCGTTCGTCATGTTCGACCGTGTAATCGACGCAGTGGCCGAGCAGTCCATCTCCTCGGTCAAGGGCGACAACGAGGGCATTGGGATCGCGACCGCGAAGCGCTTCATCGAGAGCGGCCTGAAGCCTGGCGACCCGGTGCTGATCATCCCGGGCGACAACTCGTCCGTGCCCGAGATGCGCAACAACGGCTTCTTCACCACGCTGCTGGAGAACGGCTGGACCCAGGAGCAGGTCGACGCCATCCATTCGACAGCGTTCACAGGCTGGAGCCGCTCGGAAGGCAAGCGCCTATTCGTGGAATGGCTGGATACCTCGACCGTTGACGAGATCGACGCCGTCAAATTCATATTCACCCACGACGATGAGATCGCCATGGGCATGCTGGAAGCGCTGAAGTCCAGCGACATCGACGCCGTCAAGAAGGACGCCTTCCTGAATGCCGGCGTGCACCTGGGCACTTCCTCCGGATTGAACGAGATCTACAGCGTGCTGCGCGGCATCCATCAGAAGGATTACAGCGCGGAAGTCGCGAAGCTGGCCGACCTGTTCTCCGTGACGTATGACCCGGCGATGATCCAGATCGCGGCGCAGGACATGGTGGATTCGCTAGACGGCCTGGACGTCGCCAAGGATCACGTGGTAGCCGTGAGCGTAGTGGATGCCGCGAATGTCAATGAATTCCAGGGATTTGGCGACGCGGTAGCCATACAATAACCAACGGTATCTATAACTTATGGGGCGCGGTAAAACGCGCCCCTGTGGTGGATGTGATGAATTAAAATGGATGATTCCGTGCTTTTATCAATGTCCGATATAAGCAAATCCTTTTTTGGTGTGAATGTGCTGTCTCACGTCGATTTAACTGTGCATACGGGTGAAATCCACGCTTTATTAGGCGAAAATGGCGCGGGCAAGTCCACATTGATGAATATTCTCGGCGGCGTACTCACGCCGGACGCGGGTAGCGTCACATTCGCCGGGCATACGCTGGGCCACGGTGCGGTCAAAGCGGCTGAGGATGCGGGCATCGCGTTTGTGCATCAGGAGTTGAACCTGTTCAACGATCTTACCGTTTATGAGAATATATTCTTACGCAAGGAATTGACTGGGCCGCTGGGTAGTCTGCGCAAGCGCGAGATGATCCACCGTGCGGGGGAACTGTTCAACCGCCTGGGCGTCTCGATCGATCCCGCCGTCCCTGTATCCGAACTGGAAACCAGCAAGAAGCAGCAGCTGGAGATTGCCAAAGCCCTATTCGCCAACGCGCAATTATTTATACTTGATGAACCAACCACCTCACTTAACCAACATGAAACAGAACATTTATTCTCTGTGCTCCGGCGTCTGAAGGCCGAGGGCAAGAGTTTCATATTTATTTCCCATAAAATGAATGAAATATTTGGTATAGCTGACCGATATACTGTGCTGAATAATGGCCGCGTGGTTGGCGCTGGCGCGATATCCGAGACCACAGCGCGCGAAGTCACACGTCTAATGGTGGGAGGCAAACTGGTTGAGGAAGGCTACTACGCCCAGCAGAAAGCCGGGCCGATTATACTAAAACTGGATGGGTTTACCGGGGAAGGCTTCAGCGGTGTGAACCTGGCCGTGCGCGAGGGCGAAGTCGTGGCGTTCACGGGGCTGAAAGGCGCGGGTGTTAGCGAGCTGCTGCAGACCATGTTCGGCGCGCTGCCTATCCGCAGCGGCTCGATGGAGCTGTTCGGCCGGACGATTCGACAGCAGAATATCCGAGGCGCGATGCGCCGCCGCATAGCCATGATCGCCGCGAACCGTAAGGAGAATTCCATCCTACCGGATCTTGCGATGCTGGATAATCTAGTCGTATCCGAGCACGCGCTGACGGCGAAGCGGCAGATCATCCGCCGCCGACGGGAACTGACCAAGTACAATAAACTGCGCGAAGAGTTGTCCATCCGCGCGAACGATCCTTTTGATCTTATAACATCCCTCTCCGGCGGCAACCAGCAGAAGGTGATCCTCGCACGGTGGTTGAATACCAAACCACAAATATTATTAATGGATAATCCTACCCAAGGTATAGACGTCGGCGCTAAGGCTGAGATTTACAAGCTGATTCGAGCGCTGGCGGCTTCGGGTATCACCGTATTATTCCATACGCTGGAGATTCCTGAGATTCAGAAGGTGGCGGATCGGTGCGTCGTGTTCTTCCATGGCCGGATGCAGGCGGAACTGACCCGCGATGAGATCACCGAGGAGCGGGTCATGCTGTACGCAACGGGTACGGCAGCATAATTATATAGCCATATTACCTAACCAAACTATCTATTCGGGAGGATGCTTATAATGGCGCAAGCAATACTGGAACCCCCGAGGCGGCAGCGGCGCAGCTTCATAAAGGTGCTAGGCACTTACAGTTTTATACTTATATTCTTGTGTATATTCTTGGTATATCTATGGCGCAACGCTAACGCGCTGACTCTCAATGGCGTTATGAATATACTGCGGCACTCTACGGTCGTGGGGATCGTCGCGTTCGGCATGGGGTTGGCCATCATCACGGGCGGCATCGACCTGTCGGTGGGCAGCATGCTGGCGCTCATCGGCGGCCTGTCGGTCGAAGTATTCAACAATACCAACAATCCGCTGGTCACGCTGCTGTTCGCGCTGGCGCTGGGGTTTGGACTGGGGCTGATCAACGGCATGCTGATCGGCTATGTAAAAATGCCGGCGTTTATTGTCACATTGGCGACCATGATGATCTACCGCTCGATGGCGCAGTATTATCTGCGCGCCGCGCTGCGCAAGTCGATATTCCAGATGAATGGCCAGATGACGGCATACCAGCCGTTCTACGACTTCGGCCAGTCGAAGGTACTCAACTTCATACCCACAGTCGGTATAATATTTATACTTATAACGGCTATTATGGTATTCATCGCCACATCCACCAAGTATGGCAAATCGGTCTACGCTATCGGCAGCAACGAGCGCGCGGCGCAGTTGGCGGGCATCAACGTCGGGCTGACCCGCACAACCGTATATATTATAACTGGACTGTTGTGCGGGATTGGAGCGTTCATCTGGCTGGCTATGAATGGTTCCGTGGATCCCGCGACGCTGGGGAAATCCAACGAGATGTATGCGATTGCGGCCGTGGTGATCGGTGGGATCAGCATGGCCGGAGGCCGCGGCAAACTGTTGGGCGTAATGTTCGGCGCGATGAGTTACACATGTATCGATAAAATAATAGCCGCAATGCGCATGGATGCACTGATTAATGATACAATAAAGGGTACAATACTGCTGGTTGCGGTATTAATTCAGATACTTATACCGCTGTTGCGTGAAAAGATGGGGAAACAGAAGGTGTAAACCCTGTCGTCTGCGGGGCTTGGTTCCTCCTCTGCGGAGGGGCTTGCCCTCACTGTGGTGAGGGACTTGTTACTTTTCCCGTCCGTGGGAAAAGTAACAAGTCCCCAACCGCAGAGGCGGAACCAAGCCCCCGCAGGGAAAAGCCTCCGCAGGTAATGAGTTTTAATATTCAGAAACCGCCGCGCTTCCCAGCACGGCGGCATCCTACAATCCTCACCCATTAGTTATAAATAAATAGATGGGCTTTATCTTTGGCAGGAAGGAAGGAGCTAAGGAGCTTGCTTACTTTGTCTTAAGGAAGTAGCTGGACATGTAACCCGTCGTTCCGTTGTATGTCACCTTCGACCATTCCTTGCCGCGCTCCAGCACCGTGACCAGCACGTTTACCGGAACCTTTTGTACAATTTTGTAGCCTAACCCCGCGCCCTTGCGCAGGTTCACGTACGAACCGCCATTGGGATTGACTACCCGCATGTAATTGCTGGTCGGTTCGCCGTACGTGACGGAGACATACTTCGACATCACGTAGCCGTTGATGCCGCCGATGTTGACCCGGTACCAGGATCCGATCTGCTCATAGATGATCACGGGCGTGCCGGGCAGGAATTGCCCCAGTATGGCCGACGCGCGGCTGGGCGTGGCGCGCAGATTCAGCCTCGCGCCGTTCGTCTTGACGTACGCGTAGGCGGAGCCTGGCTTGGGCGTCACCGGCTGCGGCTTGGGCTGCGGTTTGCTTGCCGACAGATACTGGCTGTCCATGTACCCGACGCAGTAGCCGACCGATACCTTGTACCAGTTGCGGCCAGTCTGCAGCAGGGTAACGGGCGTGCCGACCCGGTACGTCGCGATTACGGGGCAGTCATAGCCGGGGCCGCTGCGCAGATTCACACTGCTGCCGTTGGATGTATCCACGTACAGCGTCGTACCCTTGGTAATTCCTGCGGCCATCGCGCTCGCGGCCGGGATCAGCAGGCTGAGCGCCAGCATCACCGTCAGGATTCGGAACCACCGAGCTTGCTTTACCTTCATTCTACCTTCGAACCTCCTTGTTATCCTTGCGTTCATTGACCCTACGTAGACTTACGTACATACTGCCGTGTGTATGTACCTCTAACGCTGCGCCGGATGAGTTGTCCCAGTCCGGCGCGCGGCATTTGTGTTAATCGGCGCGTCCCGCGCCGGGTTCGCGGGGCGTTTCATGCATTACAACATAGTATATGCACAACTTAACGTAGTTATGCATGTTTACAACCGAACCGTGTTGCAATCCACTCGCCCATGTGATCCCAGAAACCTGGAACGCAATCATTTCCTTGCATTCCTTAATTTCTTTTGATTCACACATTTTATTAGACGAGGGAAGTATTGGTTGGTTCCATGTAATTGAATGGTAATATTTACTTAATAATGGTGTGTCGATTGGCTGCTCTTTAGCTACTAAATTGTACGGCCGGGTGTGGATTCCACCACTGCGAGCCGCCCATGGCGTGAGGTGAGGATGCGCCGATGTGCTGATTCCAGCTACCCACCATCTGGTTGAACGGGCACTTCTGAGATACATGGTCGCAGTAGGGGACGGTCAGTTGGACGTATGAACCGGGCAGGACTTGCGCCTCATAGACATCGCCCATATCGACCACCCACAGCCGATTGGGATTCACCGCACCAGCGGGATGCGAAGCGACAACCTCCTTGGCCCAGTAACCCTGGCGGCCGTGCTGCATAGCCGTTGCATCATAATAGTTAGGATCATATACGTTTGGGTAGAAATATGTGTAGTGATTCTTGGGGATATTCTCGTTGCCATTGAACATTTGCGCCACCTTGGGGTAGATGGAAAAGCCGTATGTAGCGCCAATGCTGCCGCCGTTCAACGTGCGCTGCGTCTGGATCATGCCCGATGAGTTGTAGACAAAGGCATAACAACATGTGGACGCGATGGATTCGCTCATCGTTATAGGGATATAGGTGATGCTGGGCATCTCAAAACTCTGTGCCATGGATTATCCCTCCCGCTCATGGACGCGCCCGTCGATTGGTGCATCATATGCGCGATCCGGGACAATCTTGCCAATTATTTGGTGTTCCAGTCTGTGATAATTCCACTATGCACGAAGTACGCGCGCCTCGCCAGCCTAGCCATGGGCAGGTCGGATGTGGAGTCGGAGTAGAAGGCATCTACGAGCGCGTCCGGGTTAACGGCCCTGAAGCATTCCACCTTGACAGGGCCGTGACAATTGGCGTGGGTACAGCGGCCCGTCGCGGGATCGACCTCGGAGGCGATCAGCGTTAAGCCCAGCTTATCGCAGATGGGCTGCAGCAAGAAACGTGGTGATGCAGATATAATTATATCGTCGTCGCGTTTCTGATTCAAATACCATCCATACAGCTTACGCTCATGGGTGGACCAGAATTGGCCGAGGGTTTGGGGTAAATTCCTTAACAATGGAAGATACGCGTAAAAATGTTCCTTGCATGCCGTCTTATCCCAGGCATGGGGCGAGATGCGGCTCTCATTGAACGCGATGGCCAAGGCGCGCGCCCAATCCGGCAGCGCCCGCAGCATCCACGGCTGCCGCAGGATGCAGTGCAGCGTGAAATCCAGCGTCGAATCTCCAGCATATATTGTGCCGTCAAAATCATATACATTCATGTAGGTATTGTAGCCAAGACTGCGGCGGCGCGCAAGCACGGATTATACAAGCTGTTCCAACGAAGTCAAGGTCGAGAAAAAAATGAGCGGAAAAGCCTGTCCACGGGTTGACAAAAGGAGGTGAGGCGAATATCATATAACCATGCCGCTAAATCAGGTATTACATAGTGAGAAAGTGGGGAATTGAAATGGCTAAGATTTATCAGAGCTTAACCGATTTGATCGGCGGGACGCCGCTGCTCAAGCTCAACGGAGTCGAGAAGGCTGAAGGGTTGAACGCGTCGCTGCTGGCGAAGCTGGAGTATTACAATCCAGCTGGCAGTGTGAAGGACCGCATCGCTAAGGCGATGATCGACGACGCCGAAAAGAGCGGCCTGCTGAAGCCCGGCGCGCAGATCATTGAGCCGACGAGCGGTAACACGGGCATCGGCCTGGCCGCGGTAGCTGCGGCGCGCGGTTACAAGGTGCTGCTGACCATGCCGGAGACGATGAGCGTTGAGCGCCGCAATCTGCTGAAGGCGTTGGGCGCGGAAATCGTGCTGACTGAAGGTGCCAAGGGCATGAAGGGCGCGATCGCCAAGGCGCAGGAGCTTGCCGACGCGACGCCGGGCAGCTTCATCCCCAGCCAGTTCACCAACCCGGCGAACCCAGCCGTCCACAAGGCGACGACGGGTCCGGAAATCTGGAACGACACGGACGGCAAGGTCGATGTGTTCATTTCAGGCATCGGCACGGGCGGCACCATCACCGGGGCCGGCGAGTACCTCAAGTCGAAGAATCCGAATCTAAAGGTCGTGGCCGTCGAGCCGAAGGATTCTCCGGTGCTGTCGCAGGGAAAGGCCGGACCGCACAAGATCCAGGGGATCGGCGCGGGATTCGTGCCGGATGTGCTGAATACGAAGATTTATGACGAGATAATCACCGTCTCCGCCGAGGACGCGTTCGCGGTCGGGAAACTGATCGCCAAGGCCGAGGGTGTGCTGGTGGGGATATCCAGCGGCGCGGCGCTGTGGGCCGCGATCCAGGTCGCGAAACGCCCCGAAAGCGCGGGCAAGAATATCGTGGTCATCCTGCCTGACACCGGAGAGCGTTACCTATCGACAGCGTTATTCGCGTAAAGGGCTGCGGGGCGGATGCATAATCCGCCCCGATCACTTTTATAAGCTGCAAATTATTCTTAACTTATCCTTACATTATCCTTAAATCTGAAAAAAATTATGGAAGGGTATTGATAACTACATGTTGTTGTGCTAGGATAATGCTGTGCGTTAGCTGTATTTATGAGGCAGCGCGCATATGCTTACAAAAGTTATGACGGCATGGAGGTAGAACGGCAAGATGCGACAACGGCGGCGCAGGCATGTTTGGCGGAATATATTCGTAACTATCATTATTATGCTGCTGTTGAGCGGGTTGGCATTCGATAGACCGCTGCCTATCCGGTCGTGGGTGGGGATCACGCCGAGGCCTTCGCCTAGCCCGTCGGCGAGTCCAAGCCCGGCGATTACAGCGGAGTTGACGCCTAGTCCAACCGCTGTACCGACACCGACGTCGACACCAACGTTAACGCCAAAGCCAACGCCTACGCTTACACCTACTACGACGCCCACGCCTTCCGCCACTCCAACACCATTCGCTCCGACACCTACGCTGTCATTCGAGCAGGTCGATTTCATGTCTAAGCCGAGGTTCACCGATTTGGATGGGCTGCAGGCCGCACTGCTCGACGCGCGAGCCTCATTGACCACTCAAGTTCCAGTCAGGCTGGCTAAAGCATTGACTGCCGAAACGAAGGGATTGGGTGAAGGAATTCTGGCAATATTAGCCAGTTTCGACGGGAGCATTCAGTATTCGTACGGCACTATCGGACGTTCGGATGATCTGTGCGTATTATTTGCATTTACATATACACCGGGCACGCGGATCGCGCACGCGGATCAAACGGGATCGACGGCGGGGTTGAGCGCGGCGGAGCGTCAGGTTTACGACACGGCCAAGGCTTGGATCATATCCGACGCATGCCCGAAATCGAATAGTCTGCTGACCGAGCGCGCTATCCACGACTGGATTTGCAATCAGACGCGCTACTGGGACGATCCGGCGAATACATCCGGCGCGGCGCTGCAGGATTATCAGACGGCGATTGGGTTATTCAACGACAAGCGCGGCAACTGCATGGCCTACGCGGATTCATTCCTGATGCTGGCGCGGATGGCTGGGCTGGATTGCGACACTATTATCGGCGAGGGCTTTAACGAAAGCGGCAAATGGATCGGCCACGCGTGGAACATGGTTCGCATCGACGGACAATGGCTGATGCTCGACGCGACCTACGACGATCTGAACAGCGAGCCGTTCACGGTCAGTTACCCATACTTCAACGTGGATGCTAGGACGATCAGCGCCGACCATCGATGGAAGGCCGAGGCGATGTACAGACCAGTCGAATCCCAGCCGAGCGCGCTGTACGCCTATGGGAATCCGCTGTTCCCGGAACTGCGGCGCGTCGCGAGTGCTGACGGATTCCGGGATGAGTTGAGGACGGCGTTAACGGATGGCGGCGCGCGCGAGCTGCGGTTCATGCTGGACGGATTCAGCGTGTCGACCGAGGATATTTCCGAATGGATCAAGGGTTGGCGGCCGCCGAATAACTGGCTGATGCTGCATCAGGAGTTAGGCGCGAATCAATACTGGGCCTTCCAACAGATGGATAGGGATAATAATTAATAGATATAATCGAGGTGTTTTATAATGATTACTAACTTGAATGATGATAAGCAAATGGCCACGATGTTGGACACGCTCTGGTCAGACGCCAACACGATCGCCCCGTTGATGACGCAATGGCGGCGGTATTTTCATATGCATCCCGACCTTAGCGGGCATGAAGGCCCGACGGCGCGCAAGGTGTTGGAGATACTGACAGGGCTGGGCGTTGAAGCGGAGATTTTACCGGGCCAGAATGCCATTGTCGGATGGGTACGCGGCGGCGACGGGCCGATAGTCGCACTGCGCGCGGATATCGATGCGCTGCCGATTCAGGAAATTCCCGGGCGGGATTATGGTTCGACCGCGCCGGGGATTATGCACGCCTGCGGCCATGACGCGCATACCGCCATACTGCTGGGCGCGGCTGAACTGCTGATGAAACGGCGCGGACAACTCAACGGTGAAATCAGGCTGCTATTTGAACCGGCCGAGGAGACCGTCGGCGGCGCGCAGCCGATTATCGACGCAGGTTATTTCGATGGGGTGAAGGCTGTGTTCGCGCTGCACATGGCGCCGAACCTGAAGCTGGGGCAACTATGGACGCGCAAGGGTGCCATGTCCGGTTCAAGCAATGAGGTTATCCTGACGGTGCGCGGGCAGAGTTGCCACGGCGCGTACCCGGAGCGCGGCATCGACGCGATAGTGCTGGCGGCGCAGGTGATACAGGCCGCCCAGACGCTGGTCAGCCGCCGCACATCCGCGCTGGATAGCGCGGTGCTCAGCTTCGGCGTAATCAGCGGCGGCACAGCGCCGAATATTTTAGCGGAATCGGTGACGCTTAACGGCACGCTTCGCACGCTGAATGAGGACACGCGGGTTCGAATTCTCGCGGAATTGGAACGGCTGGCGAAGGGTATCTGCGAAGCCGCGGGCGGATCTTGCGATATAACGATCCATCCAGGTTATCATGCTGTCGAATGCGCTGCGGAATGGGTGGATCGGCTGGACGAACTGGCAGCGACCATCAACGTTGAAGCGTTAACAAAACCCACGCCTAGTCTGGGTGTGGATAGCTTCGGGGATTTCACGGCGATTGCGCCGGGATTGTATTACGATGTCGGGTGCGTGACGGAGGATAACGCGCCGCAGATTCATACGCCAGGATTCGACATAGATGAGAGGTGCCTACCCATCGGCGCGTACCTACAGGCGGCGCTGGCGCTCGCCGCGGTTAAAATGAACAGCTGAACGTCGGCTTTGCGAATAACGCTCGGCCTGACGCCGTTCGTAACGCCGGATAGCTCCCAGCGTGTTGGCGGCAAGCGTCATCGAGGCGATTGCGAATATGATCAGCAGCGTCTTGGTGATGCGGTTGTCGATCCACGCCATAGCGGGGTTGCGGATGTCCAGCGCGAAAAAAACGACGATCATGCTCGACAGGATCACCAGGAAGTGCGACAGGTATTTGCGGAAGTTCACGGGCGCAACTCCTTATTGGATAACTTATTGGGTAATATAGATTATATCGCTTGAAGGGCGGCCGCCGTTGTAAGGCTGGTTCACCAGCTCGCCTTGGAAGGCCATCATGGACGACTGGCCGCCGTCCAGGTTGTATGCAGTCTTGCAACCCAGGTCCGCGAAAAATTGGGACAATACCTTCAGATGCATGCCGTTGGAGTAACCGGACTGCCGGCCGTCCACCACGACGAAGCAGTAATGCCCCGGCTCATAGTAGCCGATCGCGGTGCGGGGATTCGCGGGCACGACGGAACTGTTGAACGCGGTCATCGCCTTGCCATCCTGCAGCAGCATCGGGCCGAAGCTCCACGCCTGCCATGCACGGCGTGTGACGGCGGCATTGATGTCGAATTCGCCCGCAGTGTACGTCTCCATCACGCCGTCCTCATACAGCACGCACACATCCTCGAATAGGCTGTCGCGGTACAGCACGCCGTCGCGGATGACGACGCTCTTCGCGCGCGCGCCGTAATAATCGCCGTTGATGGCGACGGTGGCGTTAAAATGTTCGGCCATATCCAGAACCTTATCAGTCACGCCCTGACCGACCCGCTCCTTGGCGAACCCATTGCGCAGCGAGTGTATGTCGCGCACCCATATGTCCGCGACGAAGGCCACCGCGTCGCCGACCTTCATCTTCTTTATAGAAATACGAACATTATCGGTTTGATACGAATGAATGGCGTTATCGGCCGTAGTGTCGATGGTTGGAAAGGCTGCGGTGAAATCGCCGAGGGGATACGACGGTGTTTGAGCATCGTCAGACGTGCCGTCGGGAATGGTGTTGGTTAAGTCGGAACCGGACGGCGGCAGCGTCGTCACAGCGTCCGTTATAACTGTGTTAACAATGGGTTGCTTAAACGCGCGCGGCAGCACGTGGTGGAACAGCGCGAACACCACCAGCGCGGCCGCAAATATGAGGAAGTCGAATAGCACTATCAAGCCGACGGGGAAAATCCGTTTGGGCCGTTCGAACCGTTCAGGAACACGAGTCATCGCTTCGCCTCCGATCGCGGATTATACCATTACAACGATCGAGACGGCGGGAATTATTCACACAACCAGGTTTATGATCTTGCCGGGCACATATATCAGCTTGCGGATGGCGCGGCCCGCCGCGATGGATTGAATCGTCGGGTGTTCGGGCAGCGTTTGCTCCGCTTCCTCTTTGGTGAGGTTGAGGGGCAGCGTGATCCGTCCGCGAACTTTGCCGCCGACCTGGATTGCTATCTCGATCTCATCCTGCTCCAGTGCGGCGGGATCCCACTTGGGCCAGGATTGGGAATATATGGGCGAACCCAGGCGTTGCAGATCCCATATTTCCTCGGTCATGTGAGGTGCGAATGGGTTCAGCAGGATCAGCAGAATGCGCAGCGCGGCGCGCGTGACCTGCGTTTCATTGTATAAGGTGTTGACGAGCGTCATCAGCGCGGCAATCGCCGTGTTGAACTTCATGCGCTCGATATCTTCTGTAACTTTTTTGATGCAGCCGTGCACCTCGGCGCGGAGCTTGTCGGGGATGGTTTCACTATCGACAACAAACTGCTGTATACGCCACACGCGGTCCAGGAATCTGCGGCATCCGGCCACGCCCTGCGTTGACCACGGAATCGCCTGATCGAATGCGCCCATGAACATCTCATACATCCGCAGGGTGTCGGCGCCGAATTCGCTGATCACGTCGTCAGGATTCACAACGTTACCGCGTGATTTTGACATCTTTTCGCCGTTGGTGCCGAGTATCATGCCGTGGGATGTGCGCTTGGCGTAGGGTTCGTCAAACGGAACCTGGCCAATATCATATAGGAAATGGTGCCAGAATCGGCTGTACAGCAGGTGGAGCGTGGTATGCTCCATGCCGCCGTTGTACCAATCCACCATGCCCCAGTAGTCAAGCGCCTCCTTCGAGGCAAACCGATCGTTGTTGTGCGGATCCAGGTAGCGCAGGAAGTACCACGACGAGCCAGCCCACTGGGGCATCGTGTCGGTCTCGCGCTTGGCTGGGCCGCCGCAGTGCGGGCAAACGGTATTCACCCAATCGGTCATGGCGGCCAGCGGGGATTCGCCCGTGTCGGTCGGCATGTAGTTGTCGCACTCCGGCAGCAGCAGCGGCAGTTGATCTTCGGGCAGCGGCACCAGACCGCAGTGCGGACACTCGATAATCGGAATGGGTTCGCCCCAGTAACGCTGGCGGGAGAATACCCAATCGCGCAGCTTGTATTGCACTTTGGATTCGCCGAGACTGCGTTCGACCAGCCAGTCGGTGATTGTCCGCTTGGCGTCGGCTACGCGTTGACCGTCCAGGAATCCTGAATTGACCAGGATGCCATCCTCGACGTCGGTATACGCCTCGGCCTGAACGTCGCCGCCCGCGACGACCTCCACTATGGGCAGACCGAAGCGGTTCGCGAATGCCCAGTCGCGCGCGTCATGGGCGGGCACGGCCATGATCGCGCCTGTGCCGTAACCCATCAGCACATAGTCGGATGCCCACACGGGGATCCGCAGGCCCGTCGCCGGATTGATGGCCGCTATGCCCTCGATGGGGACGCCCGTCTTATCCTTAGCGATCTCGGTGCGCTCGAAGTCGCTCTTGCGGGATGCGGTGTCGCGATAGTCGCGAACGGCGTCCAGGTTAGTTATAATGTTTGAATAGTTATCGATAATGGGATGCTCAGGCGCGGCGACCATGTATGTCGCGCCGAATAGCGTATCGGGACGCGTGGTGAATACCCGCAGCGGTTCGAGCGGTTCGCCTGTCGAATCATTAATCAATTGGAAGTCGACGCTGGCGCCTTCGGAGCGTCCGATCCAGTTGCGTTGCTGGGCCTTGATCTTCTCCAGGAAGTCCACCGTGTCCAATCCGTCCAGCAGTTTCTGGGCATACGCCGTAATCTTGAGCATCCACTGCTTCTTGATCCTGCGGACGACCTGGCCGCCGCAGCGCTCGCACAGACCGCCGACGACCTCCTCATTCGCCAGGCCGACCTTGCAGCTGGCGCAATAGTTGATGGGTATCTCGGCCTTGTACGCGAGGCCGTGCTTGTACAGCTGCAGGAATATCCACTGCGTCCACTTGTAGTAGGCGGGGTCGGTGGTGTCGACCTCGCGGGCCCAGTCGAATGAGAAGCCGATGGCGCAGCACTGCTTTCGGAATCGGGCGATGTTGCGCTCGGTGACGATCCGCGGGTGGATGTGGTGCTTGATGGCGTAATTCTCGGTGGGCAGCCCGAAGGCATCCCAACCCATGGGGAAGAGGACGTTAAAACCGTCTAAGCGGCGTTTGCGCGCGACAGCGTCCATGGCGGTATACGGGCGCGGATGGCCGACATGGAGGCCTTCGCCGGAGGGGTAGGGGAATTCGACCAGCGCGTAGAACTTCGGCTTGGGCGAGCCGTTCACCGCCTCAAATGCGCGCGCGTCAGTCCAGCGTTGCTGCCACTTGGATTCGATCGCCTTGGGGTTATATTCAGGTATTTGCATATAATCAATCCTTCGAAGTTATTATTAACAAATAAGCCTTTACACATTTTATCCTGACATATTGTACCTTGTCAAGTGCATGTGTTATTGGGGAGTGTCAAAGCCGGGTTGCAGAGCAGGGCGAAATGATTTACTCGAATCGACAAAATACAAGCAAAATCCTAGCCTCTACAATCCATTTTTCTCGCACTCAAGGTCGAAAAGTGACACCTTGTTTGCCAAAAATCGATTTGATAGAAATTCGCCAACGCAGGCAGCAATTGAATGTCTGGATAAGTTTCGCCGCGCTCCCATTTGCTGACGCTCTGTGCAGTTACACCGAG
This sequence comes from Clostridia bacterium, assembly GCA_025997215.1. Next base: position 8,390 of record BNUH01000039.1, on the reverse strand, counting down.
AATGTCGGCGACTTCCTCTTGAGTTAAGTCCTTTGCTTTCCGAAGCGCTTTTATGTTCTCCGCAAGATATAGCATGATGTCCTCCCTATTTGTTGTTTGATTGACTCCATCATATGCGCAGCAATGGATATGGTCAACAACGTAGATCGGGAGAAAAATTCAACCAATATGTGAAAGGGGGTAAACTTCTAAGTAGTCCCATTTCTTTAATTGTGACCAGCGCGCCTGCCACTTTATGCGGCAGGTATGGTTCTTGGTTAAAGCACTTATGAAACAGCATTGACTTCAAGTCAAGAGCTTTTTGTCAGCTACTGTGAATTCTTTGGCGAAAAATAATAATTCCCTCTGTCATTCCCCCTTGCCAACACGCGAAACATATGGTACAATCATCTTACGATTTACCGCGATAGCTCACTAGCGCGCTAAATCGACGTCTTGTTTCATGACAATGAAGCAGAATCAAAACCAATCAGAACCAAAAGGAGTTGGCATCATGAAAAAGATACTGCCGCTGATCCTCATCGCCGCGCTCGCCCTGACTGCGGTGACAGCGTTCGCCACCGACGGGAGCGACTGGGATTATGTCCAGGGCAAGGGCGTCCTGGTCGTGGGGATGACGCTGTTCCCGCCGATGAATTATTATGATACGCAGACGGGCGCGTTCGTCGGCTTTGATACAGAGCTGGCCGAGGCCGTCGCCGAGAAGCTGGGCATCAAGGTGGAATTCATTGAGATCAATTGGGATTCCAAGGAGATCGAGCTGAATTCGAGGAACATCGACGCTATCTGGAACGGCATGTGCATCACCGAGGAACGTTCGCAGAATATGTCGATGGGCAATCCGTACCTCAAGAATACCCAGGCACTAGTGATAAAAGCCGACAAGGAACAGGCTGTGTTGGCCGACATCAAGTCCGCAACGGTCATCGCAGAGGCCGGATCCACGGGCGAAGGCAAGCTGCTGGGCACGATCCCCGACGACGAGACGGTCGTTGTGCCGCCCGCCGATTTCTTTAGGGGCGTCAACTATGTGCCGGCGGATTCGATGGCCAAGGCAGTGCTTGAAGTCAAGGCTGGCACCGCGGATGCCGCGTTGGTGGATAGCGTTGCGGCGCTGGGCATTGTCACGCCTGATTCCGATTTCAGCGATTTGGTTGTGAACCTGGATAACAACTTTGGCGATCAGTTCTACGGCATCGCGTTCCGCAAGGGCAGCGATGTTACCGAGAAGGTGAATCAGGCCATTGCCGAGCTGATCGAGGACGGCACGTTCGCCGCCATCGCAGCCAAATACAACCTGACCAACGCGCAGCTCGACTGATCCCACTGATCCTGCCAGCCGTTCGAGGTAAAGATGGGCGTAGTTTTTCCGTCCCTGCTGGATGGTTTTCTACTGAATATCCAGATATTCGTGATCACATTAGCCCTGGCGCTTCCGCTGGGGCTGGTGATCATGTGCGGCTCCATGACGCGGCTGTGGCCAATCCGCTGGCTCAGCCGCGCCTTCGTGTGGATAATACGCGGCACGCCATTATTATTACAGTTAATCATCGTTATGTATGTGCCCGGACTGCTGCACTGGCCGTGGCAGCCGCGCTCGCGGATGATGGCCGCGCTGGTCGCGTTCGTGATCAATTACGCCGCCTACTTCTCGGAGATCTATCGCGGCGGGGTGGAGAGCGTATCCATAGGCCAGTACGAGGCGGGGCAGGTGCTGGGGCTGTCAAAGCCGATGGTATTCTTTCGCGTTGTACTCCTGCAGGTAGTGAAGCGCGTCATGCCCGCCATGTCCAACGAGGTCATCACGCTCGTTAAGGATACCTCGCTCGCACGCATCATCGGCGTCACAGAGATACTCATGAGCGCCGACCGCTTCACAAAGCAGGGATTAATATGGCCATTATTCGCGACCGGGTTATTTTATCTGCTATTCAGCGGGTTGTTGACGCTTTTATTTAGGCGTATTGAGAATAGCATGGGATTTTTTAAGACGTAAATGTATGAATGGATAGATGGGTGAATTGGTGAGCAGTGGGAGATATAGATAATGCCTGTTCTTGAGGTTAAGAACCTCTCAAAGCGGTTCGACAGCACGGAAGTGCTGCGCAGCGTCAGTTTTGCGATGGGGAAGGGTGAGACGCTGGCCATCATCGGCTCATCCGGCAGCGGTAAGACGACGCTTCTGCGCTGTCTTAATGGACTGGAAAGCCCCGACGCCGGGACGATCGCCGTCGCCAATGAGGTGCTTTATGACGCTGAAGCGCTAAAGACCAGCGCTAACATCCGCGCCAATCTGCGCAAGATGAATAAGCACTTCGGGCTGGTATTCCAATCGTTCAACCTCTTCCCGCAGTACACAGCCCTGCAGAATGTGACGCTCGCACCACGGCTTTCGGCGCGGCGTTTGCCGGATTATGCGCACAGACGGCGCGAGATACTAGACGGGATAGAGCGCGACGGTCACGCGATTCTCGACAGCGTAGGGTTGTCGGCGAAGGCCGGAAACTATCCCCATCAGTTGTCGGGCGGCCAGCAGCAGCGCGTGGCCATCGCCCGCGCGCTGGCGTTGAATCCCGCCATACTGTGCTTCGACGAACCCACTTCCGCGCTCGACCCGGAATTGACAGGAGAAGTGCTGAACGTCATACGCGGCCTCGCCAAACGCAGCATGACGATGGTCATCGTAACCCACGAGATGCAGTTCGCCAGGCAGGTAGCCGACAACGCGCTGTTCATCGACGATGGCACGGTGGTCGAGTACGGGCGCGCCGACGAGGTGATCGGGAATCCGACGGAGGAGCGCACGCGGCGTTTCCTCGAACGCTACTTCGACGGACAAAGCGTATGAAACGCGTGGTTGAACCGTATTCCGATCAGTATGCGCACCTGCTGTTCGACGAATCCCGTGAAGTTGGGCGCGCGGAGTTTGTCGCCCAGCCACACAATGAAGCGGAGCTTATCGAAGCGGTACGTTTCTGTTATGATAATAATATTGGACTGACCGTGCAAGGCGCGCTGACTGGGCTTACAGGCGGCGCCAGTCCAGACGGCGGGCTGATACTCAATCTATCCCGCATGAACCGCATCCTGGGCGTTCGCTGGGATGAGTTGGGCCGCTGCCTGATGCGCGTGCAATCGGGCATCGCGTTGGTTTCCGTCCGGCGCGCACTTTCGACAAAGAGCGTTGATACTACCTCCTGGAGCGACGAATCCCACGCCGCCTTCGCGTCGATGAAAGCAGGCGCTTACTTTTTTTCGCCCGATCCGACCGAACCGACGGCCAGCCTAGGCGGCATGGCCAGCTGCAACGCATGCGGCGCGCGGTCATTCCTATACGGCGCAACCCGCGGCCACATCAACGCGCTGCGCGTGGTGTTAGCCGATGGAAGTACGGTGGAATTGGTCCGAGGCCGGGATAAGGCCGACGGCCGGGAATTCGCAATCCATACTGACAGCGGCGGCGGCATCATCAGCGGCACATTGCCCGATTTCGACACGCCGTCCGTCAAGGACGCGGGCTACTTCGTCAGACCCGGTATGGATTTGGTTGACCTATTCATCGGCAGCCAAGGCACGCTCGGCATCATCAGCGAGCTGGAGCTGATCCTCTTGCCAGCGCCGCGTCTGCTTGCCGGAGTGACGGCGTTTTTACCACATGACGACGACGCGCTACATTACGTTGCAACGATGAAGCGCTTTACGCCAAAACCCGCGTCGATAGAATTCTTCAACCGAGACGCGCTTGAATTGGTCGAAGCGCAGAAGGCTTTCACGCCCGCGTTCAGGCAGCTGCAAGACCTGCCCGACCCATTCGACTGCGCGGTTTATGTCGAACTGAACCTGAATGACGATGCCGAGCTGTACGACGCGCTGGCTGGTATTTCCATTAACATAGTTGAAAGCGGCGGCGATCCTGAACAGACCTGGGTTGCGCGCGACTCGCTAGAGCTGGAGAAGCTCCTCAACTTCCGCCACTCCATCCCCGAAACCATAGATATCCATGTCGAACAGAATAAGCGGAACGAGCCTGCGATCACGATTCTATCGACCGATATGGCGGTGCCGGACGAGCGGTTCACGGAATTATTCCATATGTATAAGCATGACTTGGCCGCGAGCGGCCTGCCCTCGCTGATATTCGGCCATATCGGTGAGAATCATGTCCACCCGAATATCCTCGCGCGGAATCTGGACGAGTACCAGCGCGGCCACCGCCTATTCGAAAAATGGGCGCGGGATGTGACGGCGATGGGCGGCACGATCACGGCCGAGCATGGCGCGGGCAAGCTCAAGCGCCGCCTGGCCGCGATAATGTACGGCCCGGAACGGATGCGCCAGTTGTGGGAGTTGAAGTGCATTCTGGATCCAAAGCTGTTGCTAGGTCCTGGCAACATCCTATCGGAATTATCTGAAACGGCATTGCCGGTACCAACGGAGACCGATTTATGAAGATTGTCGTGTGCGTCAAGCAGGTACCTTCCTCGAATGAGCGCTTCATCGACCCTGCGACGGGCGGCGTAATCCGCGAGGGGATCGCTTCCATCCTGAATCCGTTTGACGCGCATGCCGTCGAGGAGGCGCTGCGGATCAAGCGGCGGGTTGGCGGTCGGATCACCGCGCTCAGCATGGGCGTCCCATCCGTCCAGGATACATTACGCCGACTGCTGGCGCTCGGTGTAGACGAGGCGTACCTGCTCAGCGATCCAGCCTTTGCTGGAGCGGACACGCTCGCAACGTCTTATGCGCTCGCTCAGGCTATCCAAAAGCTCGGCGGCGCGGACGTGATCCTCTGCGGACGCATGGCAACCGACGGCGATACGGCCCAAGTCGGACCGATGCTGGCGGAAACGTTGGGTATCAATCACATTACCGATGTGTCACGGATAGACGACATTTACGATGATTCAATAATAATAACGCACCAGACGGACGACGGCTATTCGTGCGTCCGCATCCCAACACCCGCGCTCATCACCGTGACGAAGGAGATCAACGTGCCGCGCCTCCCGTCCATCAACGGCGTGTTGCGCAGCCGAACCCAAACCGTTACGGTGTGGCATGCGACCGACATCGCCGCCGATCTTGAGCGTGTTGGAACGCGGGGATCGGCTACGCGTGTCATAAAGACTACGCGTCCTGAACCAAAGACGGGCTGTCGGATTCTGAATAATCCTATAGAATTATTGGGTGAGCTGGGCTTATGAATGGCATCTGGGTGTTCTGCGAAATGACGGACAGTGGGCCGCGCGGTGTGGTTTATGAACTCATCGGCGAGGCGGCACGTTTGAACGCCGCGTTTGGTCTAGGTGGAGTTACTGCCGTGATGATGTGTGGCACCACGGATCGGTTGGCGCGGGAGCTATGCGCCGTCGGTGCGGATCATGTGCTTGCAGCAGAAGCCACGGTAAGCCGCGGCCCTACAGACGAGCAGGGTTGTGCAATCGAATTGGCGGCGTTAGCCGGGCAATTCAAGCCGGAGATCATACTGGTTGGCGCGACAGCGTTTGGCCGGAGCATGGCGCCGCGCGCTGCCGCACGGATGCGTACGGGGCTGACCGCCGACTGCACGCGGCTGGACATTGACCCCAATTCGGGACTGCTCCTGCAAACCCGTCCCGCGTTTGGCGGGAACCTGCTGGCCACGATCATCTGTCCCACGGCGCGTTCGCAAATGGCGACAGTTCGCCCGAAGGTGTTCCCACATCCCATGCTGGATTATTCGCGGCCCGTCAGCGTTCAATCTACAAAACTGTCGGGGTATGTATCACCCATAAAAGTTATCGAGCAGTTAACAAGCGCTACCTCTATCAATATTAATGATTACGATATATTAGTTGCGGTCGGCCAAGGAATCTGCGGCGCGCGGAACATCGCACTCGCGCAAACGCTCGCCGAACGTTTGGGGGGGACATTCGCGGCGTCACGACCCGTCGTTGACGCAGGGCTTATACCATACGCTCGGCAGGTGGGCCAAACAGGCAAGTCTGTCGCACCCAAACTATATATCGCGTTAGGAATATCAGGCGCTATACAGCATATGGCCGCCGTCAGCGCGGAAACGCTTGTCGCGGTCAACACGGATAGTAGCGCGGATATATTCGGCTATGCTGATTATGGCTTGGTAATGGATTGCGAGGCTTTCCTGACGCAGTGCCTGGACTATTTGGGATGACGCTCAACTAAAATGCTCCCCTCAAATCTCCAAATTCAACCATCAGTTGAGCATATTCAGTCAATATCAACTAATACTTGATTGCATTCTTGCATATCTGGCTGTACAATGAGACTCGAAAGAGAGGTGTTGACGTTGAATATCAACGAAACAATATCCGACAGCATTCACTCGCGGCGCAAGATAGCGGGCCTAACCCAAAGTGAGCTTGCTGACAAACTTGGCCTGAGTTTCCAAGCGGTCAGCAAATGGGAGAGCGGGCGGTCCTGTCCTGCAGCTAGAGACATAGATTGCAGGTGTAACAAATGAATATTACATATAGAAAAGCAACATTAACTGATATTGAATTGCTTGTAAAACTACGCCTTGACTTTATAAAAGACGAGGGTATTGAAATGGCATCAGACGAAACCAACAGCTTTATTTTGACGTGCAGAAACTACTTTGAAAAAGCCATTAAAAACAATTCATTCATTGCGTTTATTGCAGAAAATAACGGAGAAACAATTTCTACAGCATTTATGACACTTTCGGAAAGACCGCCACGGAAACCCTTTATACCCTGTCTTGGCGGAACAATTTATAATGTGTTTACTTACGTCAAATATCGCCGACAAGGGATAGCGACTAATGTATTAAAATTGATAATAGAAGAAGCAAAAAACAATGGAGCGGGATTTATTGATTTGCTCGCTACGCTAGACGGAAAATCTGTTTATGAAAAACTTGGGTTTTGGAGTATAGATATGACTGCAATGCGAAGAGAATTGAGGTAATTATAATATGAAAAACATCATTATTGCTACCATGGTATGAGGTCATAATGCTCCTCTCTATTTTGCGCGAAGCGCCATAAGCGGCGGGAAGTCGCGAACACATTGAGCAAATTCAAACGCTTGACGTGTCTTACTTTCATCTAGCTCAGTCTCATTGGGATATCGTCCTTGTGTAGCGTAATGTGTCAGCGCATTGCATCCTTTTACAATATTGTTGAACGCACCGTCGTATCGTGCGCATAAACCGCGTAAACGTTCTAAATCGTGAATGCGCGGCGGTTCAGCAACGCCCTTTGATATAAGATAGCCCTTTAGGTATTTTTCAACGGCCTGTTGACAATGAAAACAGATGATTTCGTGCAGCATCGGGTGCTGTTGCAACATATGTTCCGATGCCAACAAGTCATTATCCGCAAACCGTAGCCATTCGCGAACTATATCATCTGGCATATATTACAACCCCCTTGTCTGCAATTGTTTTTTGTATGGTCGGCAACTTACTCCGTCTCTTAAAAACACTTGATTTATTAGCGATCAAGTCCATTGGATATGGAAATTCAAGCGGCATCGCATCCCGAATATCGACACCAATATCCAGCGGATGCCGCGTAATAGTATCCGGCAACACCACGTAAACATCCAGATCGCTATCCTTGTGCGGCGTGCCGTAGGCATACGAGCCGAACAGGTATATCGCCTCCGTGTCCGGCACGACCTTCAAAACGCTCTCCTTGATGATAGATAAGGCGTTATACGGTATGTCTGGCATGCAACATCACCTCTCATCAAGTATAACAACTATCGTGGTATAAATCAACTTTGCACCTTATACGCGATACCATCGATCATGCACAGACAGTTGTCGTCAAGAAAATCTGACGTTGAAGTCATTCGCGGAGGGAAGCAGCCGCTGTCAAAATACTCGTAAAATACTTCGCGCGCTGCATCAAAATCCGACAGGCTTTTCAGATATAAATGAATCTGCACCATGTCATTCATAGATGCGCCAACCTTCGCAAGGGTTTGCTTAACGCTGTCAAATGCCGCGCGCATCTGGTGTTTGATATTCTGTTGATCAAACCCGCCAGCGTGGTGCGACAGAAATATAAACCCGCCTGCGCACGCGCATGACGAGTACGTATCGTCAGAATTCGGGCTGGGGATTCGATTTATCATAACAATTCTCCCAACATATCATATTACGAAAGGCACTCCCCTTGAAGTAATCAAGGGGAGCAAAGAATAGGATCCGGCAGCGACCTACTCTCCCGGGCCGTTTCCAGCCAAGTACGCTCGGCGCGAAGAGGCTTAACTGCTGTGTTCGGGATGGGAACAGGTGGAACCCTCTTGCCATAGCCGCCGGAAATCGAAAAACCATGCATCGGCTGTTGAAAAGCACCATCTCGCGTTGTCGAGTCTGCGCTCGGATCGTCAACGCACGC
>BNUH01000038.1 GCA_025997215.1 Clostridia bacterium | reverse complement strand
TAGAAATATCTGGGTAACTTACGTGGAATATAGGTATGAGCACCTATTTTATGTAATGATATAGAATATGTTTGCATACTTCATCTCACTTCAGATTATTTATATGGTTTGACAGCCTATGATATATTTCATATCTGCTGAATACCGCTGCTAATTGAGTATCATTCAGCGATTCATCTACGTTTTTTTGTTTTAGAGCATTGTTTTGAGTGTTCGGTATAGTAAGTAATCTTATTTTGTTTTTGCATAACAATATAGGTGTGTCATTTAGTGTTGCCATAGCTTTAAGCCAAACGTCGTCAGCATAAAAGCATATTTCTTTAATCGCTTTACTATTCAAGACTTCATTGCATAGTGCATGAGGTGGGTATAATGTGCCTGCTCCTCCGGTGGCGAATAGATCAAATCTAGCTTGATTGGTTATATTACAGTCTCCAAACCAATCGGTATATGGTAATATATTATTTTCCTTAATTCTCATTTGATGCGCTCGCATTGTGCAAATTACATTAGGATTTCTTTGATACGCTTCATATAATTCACTAATGAGATTTTTGGGATAAAAAAGATCATCGTCAACGGTTATTAGTATAGAATTCAGGTTATTTTTCAGTGTATAGAAATACTTTTTGTGCGATCCTAAATCATCACACCATAAAATTTCAAGACCACGACTGATTAGCTTATTGTAATAGTGTGGTAGAGCTTTACTTGGGAATTGGTCTTCGCTTAACCATAAAACAACTCGGTCAGGTTTCATTGATTGGTTAAGAATCATTGTCGCAACATATATAGCACTATAAATTCTTTCTGGATAGCTCGTAAATGATACTATAATATTGTCATCTCGATTAGCTTTATTCAAAACAGGTTTTGAAGATGAAAGAAGAAAGAGTACTTTAAGATATGATAATAGCATTATATCGCGAATACGCTTTATGAACTTTATGATATTATCTAAAAACACTTTTTGCTCAACTCGCTTGCCTATAATTGAATATTGTGTACATCTGCTAATGCAATACATTTTTATAACACTTCTTAAATAGAGGTGCCAGTTTTTCCCATATAAAGTGAGACTTTATATGATTCGATGCATTGATACTTAACATATCCATTTGCTCGCTGGTAATATTTATAATACGGTCTTTCCAAGACAATACATCAAAATCTGAAATAATTACACCGGTAACATTATCGTTTATTAGCATTTGTGATCCACCATTTATGGATGATACTACTACACAACCAAAATACATCGCCTCAAGGATGACCATACCGAATATTTCATATATAGTAGGTAGCAAAAAAAACTTAGCGCGCTTATAATATTTAGCTAGATGCTCTTGTTTGACCTGCTTGATCCAAATTACATTAGATTCTATTCCAAGCTCATGAATTTTGTTAATACATTTTTCCTTATAATCAGCATCACCGTCGCCTATAATAACAATACCATTTTCAGATTCATGTTTTAATAGTTCAGCTATTAGTTCAAGCAAAAATAGTATATTCCTTCTTGGCTCAATCCGCCCTATATATAGATAATCAAAAACTAAACTAATCTCCTCTAACCTATCATCAACCATAAAATCATCTTCGTCAACTCCGACACCAATCGTTGTAACATTGCTACTGTTAATCCCCTTTTGCAGTAGAAAATCTTTGGCAAGTCCACTTTTAGTGATAAATCTAGTCTTTTTCCATCTATACAGAGATATAAAAAGTGGATCAATCATCTTACAATAAAGATTATAACGTTTATTAAATGGATGGAAGTACGGACCGTGATAGATTACAGCTTTTCGGGGATAGCGGACAGCAATATACATAGACTCAGGAGAATCGTATTCAGCCGATTGAACTACGTCATACTTGCCTATAAGTTCATCAATATGTGTATAAAATATGGCTTTGTACATTACTATAGCAACTCGATAAAAAATATCTATTGACATGTTACCATCGAACTTATATGTTTTGTTCATATTTTTTGTTGAACTCCAGAAAACAATATCACATGTTACTCCACTTCTTACAAGTGCTTTTGCTAAACCGAGTTCTTGCACATTATATGTTCTGTTACTTATATTGACATACGAAGGATATGAACGAATCAATAAAATTCTCATGAATTGTAGATCCTATTTACCAATGTATTACAGTGGGTAGCTATATCTGTAATTATATTGGTATCATATGAACAGTCGTAATTATTGTTAAGCATAACTCTTAATTTGCGCGATAAATCAATCCTATTTCCAGACTCAAATAGCTCACCATTTTTACCAGAAACGATCAATTCAGGAATCCCTCCAATATTTGCACCCAGTACTGGTGTACCTGCTGCAATTGACTCCAGTACTGACATCGGACAATTTTCATACCACTCCGAAGGGCATACTGTAAGCGAGGCTGATTGGACTAGCTCTGTAAGTCTATCACCGCTCAAAAAACCAACATCCATGATATTTGTACCAGTCACCTCTGATTTCAATGGGCCAGAGCCAGCAAACACAAATTGGATATCAAGATTTTCATGAGCAACAGATAATAATGTTCGTATACCTTTCTCGATAGAGTACCTTCCGAAATAGAGGACGTATTTTCCTCCATTTACATTGCGTTTTCCATTTGAAGGTAACGGATTATGTAATACAATTGTCTTATTTTTTATTTCACATTCCGTATCAAGCATTTGTTTCATAAATGCTGATGGGCATATAATAACATCAATATCAGCATATATTTTCCTTTTCCACCAATAGAAACTCTCTAGTGCTCCTACAAGTGACTTAGCATAGGACTTATGTATACACTTGTTCCTTACACAGTTGTAGAATTTCCGATCTTTGCACATTGAACAACTTGAGTTATTATTCGGATTCAACATCATGTGATTAGGACAAACTAGCTATGAATCATGTGCAGTATAAATGATTTTAATAACATTACCTTTTCTTCGATACTCTTTGATTGCTGATATAACGGAAGGTGTCAATTGATAGTTGTAATTGTGCAGATGAACTATATCAGGGTTAAAACTATTGAGTAATTTTGTAAAGTCGTTCTTGCTCTCAATTGAGTAGATCGAAGAAAGAGTATTTATGATATTGTCAATTACTCTGCTGTTTCGATAATCTTTCACGCTCTTATAAATATTCAAAGCGTTTGTAAATCGTTGATCATCAGAGTGCATACCATAATATTGGACATCATGTCCGTTTTTAACTAACTTTTCACCTACCGATAACATTTAAGTTTCGGCACCACCGCAAAGGTAGAGAAATTTATTTACCATCAGTGTTTTAATAGTTCTAGTACCTCAAACATTTTCCTTGTCAACTAATCTATATCGGATCACTCGTGCCGGAACGCCAACTGCTATCGCATAAGGCGGTATATCATGGTTTACAACTGCTCCAGCAGAAACAACACATCCTTCACCAATTGTTACGCCATCGAGAATAGTGGTATTCCCACCAATCCAGCAATCACTGCCTATGTTTACGCCTTTGCGAATTGATGGTTGTTGATAAATAGGAATATTGATATTGTTAAAAGAATGGTTTTCTGCAAAGAGCTTTACACCAGGGCCACAAATAGTATTGTTTCCAATACTTATTGGAGCACGTACCGAGATAAAAGCATTTGCACTTATGCCGACATTGTCACAAACAGTTAATGACTCTCCAAGTTCTCGAATCACACCGGTGCACTCTATTATGCTATTTCTTCCGAGTGAAAAGTTTTTCCCCACTTTAATGCCATGTCTGCTAGTTGCATTAATATAACAACCATCCTCGATAGTCATCCCTGCCCCACATGTGATTAGTTTGCAACCAATAAATTTACATCCTTTTCCAATAAAAGGAATACCCACAATTGAACCAAATAGCGGCTTTCTAATACAGCCTCTTATAAGCATAAATAATCTCTTAATCGAAATGTGCAATAGCAGTGAAAGTGGTATATTCTGATCAATTGCGTATTCTTGGCCTTTTATATTGCTAATAATACGCGATAGTAGTGAAATCAGATTATTGTTCATTTTCTATGAAATGTTGTGTGTATTCAGACTCGTTTAGTGTATTATTGTATTTCCCTCTTAATAGCTTGTTTACAAGTACCCAGCACCCAGGTATCCAAATATACTTATTCATTGCAGGAGCAACAGAACCAATCATCCAGCAGTTTCTATCACACTTTCTTACTTTCTTCCTCACATCATCTGCTTGTGAGCTTGTCCATATATTCTCCCAATGCTGGTTAATCAGGTTTCCCATAACCTCTTTCTTTTTTGTGCCGTTACAGGGCATTACATCGCCATAAGGATCAATGAAAAAAGTATCAAAGGCCATATTACAAGGTAACAGTCTCCTATTTCCATATATATAGTTAATTAATCCATGATTAAAGTATGCACGAAACCACTTTTTAGGGCTTTTTGATTTTAGCAATTCATTTATAAGATTCTCAATGTTCTTTGTAACCATTGCTTTATCATGAATCTTATTTTTATCTTCGACGAAATAGAAACTATTGTGTAACGCAGCAGTGGCAAATTCCATTCCTAATTCATCTGACAATTTATATAGCGGGACGAGGTCATTGGCGTTCATATCTTGGATTGTCATCCCAAAGCCAACGTCCTTCATTCCCATACTTTTAAGCTCTTTTAATGTGCTATATCCACGGTTAAATCCATCTTCAAGTCCACGTATCTTGTTGTTTGTCTCCTCTAATCCTTCTATAGATATACGGACACCGACTTGTGGAAATTCTCTGCACAGATCAATTATTCTATCTGTATAATAGCCATTAGTTGATATGACGATACGGTCGCTCTTCTTATACAGCTCTCTTACTACTTCCTTTAGATCAGTGCGTATAAAAGGTTCTCCGCCCGTTATATTGGTAAAGTACATCTGTGGCAGCTTCCGTATGGTTTCGATTGATATCTCCTCTTCAGGCTTTGAGGGGGCTTTATATCGATTACACATATTACAACGTGCATTACACCGATATGTGACAATGACGGTACCATTTAGTTTTTTCAAGCAGCTACCTCAGAATGCTGGATTATATTGTTCTCATAAAGTTTGAGAGTTGATTTCACTATATCATCCCAGTTGAATTTGCCGCATATATAGCTTGATACACCTGCTTTGTAGTTTGCAACAACATCAGGCGAATCACAAAGTAACTGTATTTTGGCGGACAAATCATTTATATTGCCATGTTCGAAGGAGATGGCTTTATCGGCGACAACATACAAACACTCTGGTATATCGGATACCAGGCAGCATTACCATAACTCATAGCTTCAAGCAAACTTAATGGCATACCTTCTATCTCAGATGGCAACGCATAGACATATGCATTACTGTATAATTCAGCTAATGTGTTTCCTTCGATATAATCTGTAAATATTATACGACTGTCCGATGATGCCAGTTTCTTCAAGGTATTGACATAACCATCTGATTTGCTTGATCCACCTGCAATGACTAGATTTTTATCTGTATTCGTCTTCATATATGCATTGATGAGAAGATGAACCCCTTTTTCCTCAACTAATCGTCCGAGGAACAATATATAGGAGTCCTTACTCAGTCCGAATTTCTCTTTGATTAGTTGTGCTCTGAGAATAGAGGGTTTTGCTACCCCATTCGGTATAAGGTTAGTTTGTCGTCTATATTTAGCTTTGAAATATTCTTGGTCAGTGGCATTCAACACAATTATTTCATCAGCCAATCTGGCTGCAACCTTTTCGCCTAACATAATGTACCCACTGGCAAGTTTACTCCAGCGGGCACGTTTATGATCCAGTCCATGAATTGTGGCAATACAACGTTTACCGAACAATTTTGGTAGCCACATCATTGCACAAGGGCCTTACGCATGGAAATGAACTATATCATATTGACCGAACGCAGCGGATATAGCACCTGATATGGATGCTGTTATGGCCGCAAGGCCACCTCGGTCAATAGTCCACACGCTCTTTAACATTATACCATTATACTCATTATTTATATGTTTGTCAAAATTTTACCACTGACATGATGCCCCGCACGATTAAGGCATGTTACAGAATATCCTCGTTCGATTAGACGAGCTGCTAATTCACCTACAACAACCTCTATCCCACCTTCTCTAGATGGAACTCGCTTATGTCCAAGCATTACTATTTTTTTATTGCCAATTTGTTCCATAAACCTGATCCAACACACTGGTAATTCGAAAAGCAGATGTCATATTTAGTATAATCAAAATGCACCTCTAGGGCGTAGTATTGCCATTGGAGTCTTGATAAGTATCCGTAAGTCAATAATCGTATTTTGTTTTTTTATATAATCCAAATCAAGTTCCATCCATTGCTCGAAAGATAATTCACTTCTCCCAGAAATTTGCCATACACACGACAGACCAGCCGAGGCGGATTGCGCGATGGGCAATGGCTGTTTGGATATATGGATCACCGACCCTGTAAGGAAGCTCATCGAAAAGCGATGCGTTTGCTGAAAGGGCGAAGCTATGTCTTGCCGTACAATGCAGAACAGCTATGTGATACAAACTATGGAAACGCTTGTCTAGGTTGTAGGCGCACAGGAGTTGTAGTTGATACCACGGTAGACATGAAGAACGTACAGCCGCTCAACTGAGGTAGCCATGCATTAGAAGCGGCGGCGAAATACTGATATACCGAACGCCGTCGAACGAAATCAAGGATTGACAGAATTGAGAAAATCTGGTACTATACTTCCAACATATGGAACTAAATTCAGCCTTGCGCCGTAAACGGTTCCATGATCTTTCGGATGGCGGTTTATCGTAGTGGTATCCCCGTAGCAGGGCGGGTTGGCTTGGGTTGGGTATGCTATGTTGCTTCTTGTCGTGTACTGCGTGGAAGTAATCCCCGACTCGGCGCTTCGCAAATATGCGAATGACGTCAATGGCGAAGCTATGTCTATAGGGAGAAAACCAGTTGAAGACTCTAGAAGAAAAACGTGCGTTATCAAAGTGGTTCAATGATTCGGCTAACTGGTTCGTTCTCTTCGTTCAATCTCGCGAGGAACAACGGGTGATGAGGTGTCTTCGCGTATACCTCGACCCTAATAGATACTGTCCGTTTGTTCCCACGCGAGATTATGCTTTCAATAAAGGCAGACGAAACGTTGAAATTCAAAAGAAGACTTGGATGAGCGGGTATGTTTTTGTTGCATCAAACGCGAGTAAAGAAGAATTCATAGGGATTGTTAAGCCAATAGTTAAACAGCATCTTGGAATATATAAATTGCTGACTAATGGCGAAGACACAAACGATGTGATGCTGTCGGAACACGACAAGACTGTTATGTTTGCTCTCCTTGATGAGAACTTCAATATACCAGCTATTGATGCTGTAGTCATTGGCGACAAGGTTCAGATAGTTGACGGACTTTTCAACGGCAAGATTGGGAACATTAAGCGAGTGAACATTCATAAGCGATATGCGATTGTTGAGATTGAGTTGTTCAATACGTTGCTCAACTATGAAGTAATGCTTGATGTTCTAAAAACTACATAGAGGAGGAGTATTAATGGCTAAGGATGATCTATTATCTTTTGTTACCAAGAGCGGTGCAAATATATATGTTCAACTCACAGAAGAAAAGTATTCTACATATGATGAAGATGAAATTCTTGCTGGTGGTGTTGTTGACAAGATAGTAAAGCGACACGTAAAGAATACCAATAAAAATCTGGCTGATGTTCTTGCTGATGCTGTAGTCCCGATTACTGATGAGATAAATATTGTAAGAGAAAAAATGCAGTTGAAACCTGATGAACTTGAGGTAACTTTCGGCGTGGGGTTCGAAGGTGCATTACCTTGTATCGTAAAAGGTAGTGCAGTGTTTGAGATACGGATGATGTGGTCGTGGAAAAACAAGGATGAAAAAGGGAAGGGGTAAGGGATGAGCTATGTCCGCTGCCTTTGACATAAAGCATTATGCGATACGTATTTTTGACAATGAAGTTTTTCTCGGTAGTGGATTTTTCGTATCGTCAGAAATCATTGTTACCTGCGCACACGTGGTAAGGGGTAAAACGCCTACAAAAGGGCAATTTGATGATTCAATAAGTTTTAAGTTAGAATTAACAAATATCGAAAGAGACGACGATATTGCTTTATTAAAGGCACTCGATCTGCCAGCCAGTTGTTCTTGTCAGATACTACCGTTGATGATAGCTCCGCTCATGCCTATAAGTAGCGGATTCAACATAGATTTGTATGGGTATAGTTTTCCAGGAAGGGGAAGTAGTAGCGATCCAATTAGTGTATGTTATATTGGGAACTCAATGAAAAATGGAAAGCAGTTTCTCACATTGGATCGAGCAAACTCAATATCGGAAGGACACAGCGGCGGACCGTTATTCATAAAAGCAAGCCACGCCTTAATTGGTGTTATTGTCAAATTTTCAAAAGAAACTGAAAACAATCGTCGTATTAACGAAGCATACGCCATACCTGCTACTGTACTACTTTCACTCGTCCCTAATAATACATTCGTTGAATACATCTCTTACTATGATCACGAATTGAGGGACCGAACAAAAAGTATTTACAACTCATATATAAACTCCATTAAGCTATATGAAAGCGATTGTGTAAACAGATTAATTCTGCCAACACTAAGATCAGTAGATAATGAACTTCTAACAATAGATAATATAACGGCATGGTTATACAAGCAATCAGTTCCGCATGTTCAGATTATTGGTGACAGCGGAAGTGGTAAATCGTCTTTTGCAATTGAATTATGGAATAGGTTATCTGATGCGGATGAAATAAATGCACCTGTGCCATTGTATTTATGCTTAAGCAATATTAATATGCAAGAGAAGCGGGTAGCCGATGAATATATAACATCACAAATAGCGAAGATTTATATGCTTGATAATACCTCACTGATGAAAAAAGATTCATCTACAAGTAATCGTCATTTTATTTTGATTCTTGATGGTTATGACGAAATCCAAAATGACCATACAGATAACGTGAATAGTGAGCTACGATATATAATCCAGTGTCTTCTTAATACATATATTTTAGTTACAACTCGACATGTATTGAGTAGTGACGACCTGTGATATGTAATACCTCATCTAGTTACCCAATCATTAGACGTTGATTTGCAAGTAAAGAAATACATTAATGAATTTACAAATGTATATCATGACAATTCAATGAAAAGCGAATTAGATACTAACGAAAAGCTGCTAACTTTATTAGCAAACCCAATGTTACTGACGGTTTACTGTCAGACATGCGGTGAACTACTACAAAACCTTCCTAATTCGCATTTTGCAATCATCAACCCGGTAGAAGGAAAAAACATTCTAATATCTAATTTTATCGAATGTGTTTTGCGTAAAAACTATCGTATTCACTTTAGAAGACAGACTCTGAAAGAAACTGAGCTAGTTAAAGAGCGGCTGATTTTGAAAATGATATTGCCGTTCTTCTCTTATTCGCTATATAAGCTAGGTCGAACATTTATAACACGGAATGAACTGGAATTACACTTAGGTTCTGCTGTAGCATTAATAATCGGTAGAATTGATGAAATTAAGAGTTTGATCGCTACATATAATCATACGGACGCATTGCAGATGGTTAGTTTAATATTTAGTAGAGATACCGAAATTATTAAAAACGAAATAATCTCTTATCTATCGAATACATCTTGTTTTTTTAAGATTGCATATACGCCTGATAATACAGAGTATTGGCAATTTGCACACCAGTTTTACCGTGACTTTTTTTTGCTATTCATATACTGAATGAATGTAATCACACGCTGTATGCAAACACTGATCCTGATATATTATACGAAGAAAGATTTTCGTATGATGTACTTACAGCTATTGGTGAATTACTATTTGACTCGAATAATTCACCGCATTACGATGCTAACGAAGGTAAATGGCTTCAAACAATTAGTCTTGATGACCCGTTTCATAAAATTGTTACCACGTTACGTGGGAAAACTGGTCCTAAAGTAATTATGCCACTAACTACTATTTTTAACGTATGGTATATTTCACGTGGTAGCATTGAAGGCGAAAATCTATCAGGACTAGAATTGCGTTATATTCCACTATATCAATATATCAGCAAAGCCCGTGTTAGCACAAACTTTGATAAAGCACATCTAAACAGAATGTGCCTTTTCCCTAGTGGACACAGTACCTCGATAGTCAAAGTAATTTTCAGCCCTGATGATGATAACTGGATTGCTTCCTTATCAGAGGAAGGCGTAGTTCGAGTATGGAACATTAACTACAGTATATCTGCATACTTGACAAAATCTAAGAGGATATATGACATTGCGTTCATTCCGCACACAAGTAAAATTTTCATTCTGGCAGACAATAGCTTTCTTTTCGATTATACTGGTGAGAGAATATATAAGAGCACGAGGAAAAACTCTCGCCTTTTTTTTGGTGTTACGAGTAGTTGTTTTAGCAATAATGGGCGTTTTTTAGCTATAGCATACTATCGACATGTAAGTATCTATGAAATTGACTCTTATCACACAATAAATCATTTTAGAGGTCACACAAGCTATATAAATTCAATTGATATTAGTACTGACAATAAGAAGTTATTAACGGCTTCAAGTGATAAAACGGCTATCATATGGGATATTGCATCTGGTAATAAGATAGCAACACTCAACATACACAAAAGTGCTATATGTTGTGCGCGATTTGCTCCTGATGGTGAGAAAATAGCGACTATTTCTACTGATTGTGAAATAGGCATATGGAATGCTATTACTGGCGAAGCATTATCGCCTTTGTCTAAACTTATAAGAGAACCTAACTCAACAGAAGAATTAAATGTTTTCTGCGATAAAAAGGCCGAGATTATATTTAGTCCTGATAGCAGATCATTTATGGTTTTATTTGCAGGTGACAGATATTCATATCAATACAAGATCCTTGAAAACTCAATTTCAAGCTATTTTGATGAACATGAGTCTTCCATAACTACAGTGGCATATAGTGACAATGGTAAAGAAATACTAACATCTTCTAAAGATAAAACTGCACGTATTTGGGACGCTGAGACAGGAAAAATGCTCACTGTTTTTAAAGGACACAAAGGTGAAATTAACTCTGCTTGTATAAGTAAGAGCGGTGATTATGTCCTAACAGGCTCAACTGATGCTTCTATAAAAGTATGGAATGCAAAAACAGGAAAAGTTGAGAGGACAATTTATGGAAAAAAGAAAACACCTTTAAGGTCAGCTATGAGTTATGATGGCACTAAGTTTGCATCAGCCAGCCACGATGCCATAAGAGTATGGGATATTAGTACAGGGTTCTTACTTTCACAATTTACTTTGTCTGATGACTTTGCTAATGTTCTAATGTTCAGTCGAGATGCAAAAAAAATGTTGACCGCTTCATATGATCGTTCGGTACGTATATGGGATATTGAGAACGAATGCGAGCTGTATTATATAAAAAAGAATGCGAATAGCGTGATGGGTGCATCGTTTAATAATGACACAGAAAGAATCATCACCATCTCTGAAAACATAGCTCAAATATGGGATTCACATTCAGGTAAACTAGTTACATGTTTGATAGGACATGATGATAGAATACTTTTTGCGAAGTTTAGTGTAGATGACTCTCGTATTGTTACAATATCTGCCGACTATACAGCTATGATTTGGAATTCTTCAAACTATAATTGTCTATCATTGATCAAGCTCAATCAAAATAGCAGTATAAATGCAATTGTTACTGCATTTGACATGAGTATTGACAATAACATGTTGGTTGTTGGTTTCTACAACAATATTGTGAAAGTCTTCAACACCAATAGTTGTGAGTTAATTCATGAATTCATAGGTAACAGAGGTTTTTTGGATACACCTAAAATTGATAAAGTATCCTTCTCCAAAGATGGAAAGTTAATTGCTATTATTTCTTTCGCACCGAATTGCCTTCTACATAATGTACTGGTGTTCGATACTGATATTGGTGATGTAAAATATAAGCTATGTGGTCATAAAGAACAGATTAATGGCATAGATTTCAGCAGAAATAATAAGTACATGCTAACTTGCGCCAACGATTGTACCGCTCGTTTATGGGATACAATAAATGGGAAACAAATAGTGGTTTATGAGCATGATTATTATGTCATAAATGCCATTTTTACACCAGATAGTAAAAAAATCATTATATCATTGTCTAATGGATTGCATATCATATGGTCTGTTGCTGAATGTAATCAGAAGCCTCAGAAGATAATGACTTTTGATAACAACTATATTACTAATTTTGAAGGATGTAATTTTGAATGTGCTGTATTCGATGATGATGTGTCCGATCGCGATATAGCGCAGACTAAAAAATACAAATACGCTTTGCATAGCAAAAAGCAGTCACTTCGCTTTAATAGTGACGACTCCGATGCATTAAATGCAAAGAATGATTTAGTTGTCGTAAAAGAAATTACTTATCGCTTAAGAGAGGATATTATTAAAGGCCTTGCTACTGAAGGAATTTTACTTGAATATGCTTTTTCTTTAAAGGAATTGACAAAAAGCAAGAGTATTGCTATTATCGAAAACAGTATCGAGATGTTTGAGGAAATAATCAGTATGTACAGCGATTGTAATAGGCTAATTGATCTCTATGCTGTTGCATTGTGCAATTTTGTAATTGCACTAGTGAATGATAAAAAGACAGTAAAAGATATTCTCTACAAGCTAGAACATAACTACATGCTTCATCAAAAGAATGAGGAGTCGCTTTATCAATACGCAAAGGCTCTAGCATGCTCTGTTGTTACTGAGAATGCGAATGACGCAATGATAATAGTAAATAGGCTAAAAGACCTCGTCAATCAAAAGACTCACGATACTAAAATTATTGAAGAATACTGCAAGGCACTTAGTTCATTTTCTATTCTTTTTTCGCAGTGTTCAAGTGATATTCTTATAAGTTTAGGCGTAATCGATGATTTTAGAAAGCAAAATTTAGGCAATAAATCCATTAGCATTAGCTATATGTATACAATTAGTAAATATGTCGAAGAGAAAGATAATCTAGATGGTTTAGAAGATATCATTAATAAGTCACGATTTATCTGCGCAACATTTTTCGATGATGCCATAATAGTTTCTATTTATATAAGTACACTAGTTAACTATGCACGCCTATTACCTAGAGGAGAAGCCAAAAAGATAGTGGCTGTCATTGAAGAGTACTATTATGCAAATATAGATAGTAAAAGTCTGGAGGAAAGTTATTCAATTGCACTTAGAAATATCATGAGTGAAATGGACTATAGTACTGGAAAGAAATATATTGAAGAGATATATTTTCTTGTAAAACATGAAGAATCGCCATGTCAAGTAAAAATACAATATTTGAACGCAATATTTAATACCCTTTCCAATGAAAAAAACGATGAAAATATTTCAATACTAGTATCTGCCTTAGATAAATTTCTACATAATCAACTTCATGCAAATGTGCTCGAGGCATTAGTTAGTAGAATCGAAAATGTCAGCTATTGGATAAACGACGACCAAACTCTCCGAAAAGCGCTACGGATTATGTCAACGATAAAAAAAACAAATATTCGTCAGATATTATTTGCCTATTGTAGATTTTTGCGCAATGCTTCTATACATTATGCTAACTTTAGTATGAACGCTATCGAAGAGCTTCGTAATCTGATCGAATTGAATAGTGATATAGAAATTCTGGCGATATATACTGAAACTTTATCTTTGTCAATGTGGGAGCGAGAACAAATGAACGATAGGTTCGAAGAGATAAAAAGAATAGCTGCAAATAACGTAAATTGTAAAAACATTCAAATAATATATGCCGATAGTATAGTTAGATTTATAAGTTTTGTAAATGAATATTACAACGATTTAGATGATCTTGTTGACGAGTTATACAAACTATCTAAGATATATTCGGAAGACATATTTACAGTAAAATATGCACAAGGAATATACGAAAGATTAAAGCAATCCGTAGAGTACAAAGATGATGCGATTGCTGAACTACTAAGACTTAACAAAAAATATAATAATACTGAGCTTACGAAAATTCTAGCTGACGCTTACTGTTACTTAACCTATTCTGATGACCAAACTGTCAGAGATAACGCAGTGCTCTCGCTCAAAGAACTATCAGAAATGTTACCTATTAATTCTGATGTATTGTATACGTATTCACATGCGTTGAAGTATTGTATACAACGCGATAGCGTTGATCTTACGGTTGCGCATGAGTATTTGTGTCGTATTAAAGCCTTAGCGTTTAATTATACAGATAATAGTCTTGTCAACTGGACTTATTTAGAAAGCATCATTGATTATGCAACACGAATCCATACAGATGAGGCATTCATAACTGCAGTTAGACAGCTACAGGACATAGTGACTATCCAAACAGAAAAAAGAGATATTATTGAAAAATGTATAAATAATTGTTCGCGAATTATAGAGGCAACTCATAGTATTTCCATTGGATACACGCTCCACAAATATATTCAGAGCATACTAGTTGGCCAACTTAATAGCATTGATATAGCATATGAATATGTAATATTTCTCACTAGGTTATTTGATCTTGTAGAAAACAGACACACAGATGAATTAATGGAAGAAATAGAGCAAATCTCAGGTTTGTATCCCGAGACATATGATTGTAATGATACAAAGCTTCAAAGAACTTTGTTTCAAATGGTTAAAGATGATAAGGTATCAGAATTATTATATACGATTAATATTCCCGACAGTCTTATTACGGACAAATGTTCATCATATTACAGTATAAAAAAGTGCATTTGGCTGAACAATTATGCAGAATGAAGTATTTTCCAGAGAGCATCCCTAACTATAACGAGCTGCTAACTGGCGGGGAAGAAAAACCTATTAAGCGATCTCGCAATCAAGACTTTTGGCGTGATATTCTTTTTGCCTACTTAAATTGGATGTCAAAAAAATATCAAAAAGAACATGAAGATAGAGTTAATAGATAATGAAAACTCTTCCTATATATCTGCTGAAGGAGAAAAAATGAGTTTTGACTTTACCGTAGCTATCGCTGATAATGATATTACTTATGGGTGGATACGTGAGGAGTTACAATATGTTAAGGCCGCATTACTTTATGCTGATGCGATCACAATAGTTAGCCCTACGATCGATATATTTGCCTTAGTAAGCAATTTTGATCCGCAATCAAGCTATAATCACGTTCGTGTAGTTTTTGAAAAGGTAATATCTATTCTCAGTAGAATTGGTAGTGACGAAGATAAGGCTTTAATACAACGGATCCGCAAAACCCGAATAGATGGTGGTCACATTGAAGACGTTATTTCCGAAGCTGAGATGCGGATTATTTGTTCTTATGTTAGTAACTATTTCGATAGGTTACTTGATCTAAATCAACACAGAGAACTGAAATGGTTGCTCTCTAACAAAAATATTCATATTCAGAGATTTTTTACGCAGCAATATGATGAGGAACTGCTAACCGCTGAGCATTTAAGATACGTACAAAGAGCCATATCTTCCTCGTATCCGATTCTAGACAGCCTTACTAATATGATGATGGGAAAACTTGGAAGTGACATGGTTGTAGATATAAGTGATACTAAAAAAAGCGAATATCGTCATGGTGCATTAGTTAATGATTTTATCCAAAGATTACCATCTTTCGAGACTTCTTCATTTGATGAGATAATTGATATTAGGAGTGAGTTGTCAAACGCAGTAACTAGATTTAGAAGCAAAACGCTTAAATATACACGATCTATCCAAGAAATACCGTGGAGTAATGATTTTTCTATAGAGGCAACATTACTTTTTGATAGCGAAGTTTCTCCAGCAATTTATGAAATAGAAGAAATGACGAAAGAAAATAGTTTCATAAAGAATTTGCGGAGTAAAATATTTTCCGATAAAGATACTTTATCAGTGTTAGGTGGTTTAGCTGTCGGGATATCAGCAGCAGGTGTTTTGCAATCCGCCACGAGTGCAATTGTAGCAGGAGGGGGAGCAGTTTTATTATCGAAAATTATGCAAACCATCTCTGAATATGTGCAGACCAGAGATGTTATTCGCAAGAAAGACTTGTATTTTTATTATCGTGCAGCAAAAAAACTCAAAGCATAAATAATGAGATGGCGCTATGCATCAGCAAATACACTTTGGCAGAAGATGACATCAAATAACCTTTATAAGCCATGGACGAATAAATCCATGGCTTTTGCGTTTCATAATGTATCCTTACAAATAGTACACCTCGGCGTAGGTGCAGGTGCAGGTGTAGGTGTTTGTGTCGGAGTTGGCGTTGGTGAGGGCGTAGGTGTTGGCGTCGGTGTTCTTGTCGGCTTTGGTGTCGGCATAGTTCGAATTAGGTCAAGAGAGTCCCATTTGCCTTCTGCTTTTAGGAGTTCTTCGTGTGCCAAAGCAAACTCGTCACGACGAATATAGTCTAATCCGCGCACATAATGCCGTAGATAAATTACATCCTCGAAATCGTCGGGCATGTTTGCCAGTTCTCGATTTGCTTCGGTAAAATCGTTATCATTACAGGCGATGACGGCTCGCGCATAATGGTAGTACAGCGCACTATCCCCACGCTCAAGTGGCGGGCGGTTGATCATGTCGACTTCATATATGTTCACGACGGCTTCGTAATTTCGGTATGTGAATTCTTCTTTTATGCGTTCTAGGACGTCCTTGGCAGAGTCTGTGCTGCCAGCAATGGTGGATAATGATATCGAGAGAATAATCAGTGCTATTACTATCGCTAGATATTTCTTCATTTTGCTTACCTCAGTCAAAATTTATGTGTCAAATAATTATTCAGTTACATTAAAATTTATGCAAGCTATAATTTCGGCCCTTTAAGCTCGATGGAGCATTCTCTAGGATATATTTGGGGATTAGTTATTCTAAAATATAGATTATAATAGATGGGATACGCGCTCCAGTATGGCCAATCTACAAGTTTATGTGCTATCTCTTGCCAACTTATTTCGCTGATAGCGGGCTGACCGCCTAAGTGATATGCACCCTCTGTTACCTGCTTAAACATATATGCTGTGTAGGACGTAGCTGGTGTCGGATACCCAAAGATTTCAAGCTCCGCGCAATTCAGAAAGCCACCTTGTAGCTTTATATGCGTATAGCTACTATTACTATTGATATTCAACTCCGACCATTTAGGACTCTTACTAGTTATGGCCGATTTACCTGCATAAGCGAAGTTTACACCATCAGACGACAAACTAATAGTCAGTGAACGATTACCCGCATCTCCGCCGTCAAGTCTTGGATAAGTAATAACAACTACACTAAAGCCTAATGTTGAACTACAGCTCCATATAGGCATCGCTTGTTTGATAACCATCTGCCCTGGCATCTACATAAAATGTCATTATTGTACCCGAAGGAGAATCCCAGAATAGATGATATGATTCACTAACGTCGATTGTCGTTTCATTAATAAGCATATCTTTATAGTAGAGATTATTAGGTGATTAATTATTGATTCTAATTTCGACATAATAGGATTCTGGCTTTTCTACTGGATAAATGTACATAACTTGATCTACAATCGTTACGTTTATTGGTCTTGTAAGTTTTGTGGTTGAGGTTTGAGCTGTTATGACATATCTATGTTTTGATATTGCAGTAGTATTGAACAATTTTAGCCATGTAGCTTGGTTAACTACGCCATCAACTGGCAAACCGTTATCTGTTTGGAACGTTATAATTGCATAGGTAGTATCGATATCTGCAAATCCGTCTATTGAACCTGTGAAATACCCTAACTGTTGTAATCGTGATTGCACTACTGCTACATCATCTCCATAGTCAGATATCTTTATTCCTCTCTGTTCAACTGAATTGCGTGTAGATGTTGATGTCGATATTAGCGATGATATCGGCTTAGGATTTGGAGTAGAAGTCAGCATAGCGATAGGCGTTGGTGTTAATAAAGGAGTCGCGGTCGGCTTTGCTGTCGCTCTAGGTGTCGGTGCCTTAGTCGGTATCGGAGCAGGTGTCATGCGCTCCAGCGACTTAATATGTATCGGCACGTCGATAATACTATTTGATAACTTGAATTCTTTAGCAGCCAGCTCGTAAAGACGCTGTTCTTCATATTGTAAAGCTCTCACATAATGCACGCAGTCGGAAACTAGGTACAGTTCATACTTGACACCAAAATCGTCTGTATATACGGGCTTGAAATCGGGGCTTAGGGAGCCAAACTCGGTCAATGCGGTGCTATAATCGTTTGCGTCCATCGCAATTAGGCCTAGCGTGTATGTGTAATATGATGCAGTGTCCTTCTGTTGTGATCGAGGCAACTTGATGATTACCGATTCATAAACATCAAGTACTCCAGAATAATTATCGTCGAACAAACGGTGGAGCATCTCTTCATAAGCGTCGGATGCTGCTACAGTTATACCACCGCTTGCTTTAGTACTGAAAGGTATATATTGCGAAACTAATATTATCGCCACTAATAACGGGATTATTTTATATTTATTCATTATTATTACGCTCCTTTATGTAACAGATTACATGCTATCAATAATAATCTAAATCACCAAGGCGAATATATCCTCGTGCCATCGTACCATTGTATGCTAATTCCACATACGCCCACGATATGTTACCAGCGTTCTCTGATGCAAGAATTTGTACATGCTCGCCTGATGAGAGAGTGTCGATCGCGCCACGAGAACCTCTAATGTCGTCATAAAGACTAGTTGGATTTATTACAGTAGCCGAAATATATGCTTTGGGCAGGTTAGGGACGCTTACGTCTGATAACGCTGAACTGGGTATGTATCCTCGACGATACCCACCACTGTTTACCGCGTACTCAATTAGTAGCCATGATCCATCCTCGGCAATGACCCATGCAGGTTCTGTTGTGCTGAGAGAGGCCTTTCCATTGCGATAATAATTTGTGCCTGGACCGGTGTACACGTTATGAACGCCGCCTTGAAACATGACATATTGCGCAGCAGGCATTGGAAATCCCACCAACGATGTTTGCGGACGGTTCGAACTGATTGATAACCCTGTTAGATATTGTGCTTCAATGAAACCTAACATTTGATTAATCCGCACATGATGCCACACTTCGCCGAAACCGAGCAGCTCGACCGCTGTACCGTTGGTCAATTGTGCCAGCGACGATGACGAGTTTGACCGCTCAGAACGCAGCGATACATATGGCATGCTTGTCGCCACATGTAGTGTTTGGATGGCTGATCGAACCGAATATGCGGCAGTACCAAACGCTAAGAATTGCTTATACATATAACCTTGAGCACTCCCTGGGCCGCTCCCTATTGAGACATACGTCCATTCGTTAGACACATGCGACAGTATAGTCACTTGTACACCGTTGTAATATTTGCCAAGGGATGTTGCGTATGACGATGCTGACGCGCGCAGATTTAGCCGATCCTCCGCGTTAGGGTTATTAACAACGGCGATGTCGTTTTGTACTATAGAAGCTGGTGTAGCTGTTGGGATTGCGGTTGGAGTACGGGTTGGCGGCGGTGTAGGCGTAGGTTCTGGTGTAGGTTCAGGCGTCGGCAGATTAATAAGATACTCTATACTGTCAAATATACCGTTAGCCAGTAAGAATTCTTCCCTGGCTTGTGTGTAATCCTTTTCTTTCTCGCATATTCGGCCTTGTACATAATGTCTAAATTGCTCAGTATCGTTAAATTCTTTTGGAAGAGATGCCAGTATGATTGATGCTTCCTTGAGATCATTATTAGAAAATACAGCTATGACTGACTTTGAATAATAATAATATTGTATACTATCTCTTTGTCGGATTGGAGATACGTTTCGCATACCTTCTTCATATATGCGTATTACTTCAGCATAATTGTTATATGTGAATTCTTCTACGATTCTATTATAGATATCGTTGATGGTGTTATCCGTTGCACCCGCAAGTACCTCCGAGCATATTAACATAATGAAAACGATGAATGATAAGCATAATAGACGTTTACTCATTTTTTACCACCATAAAGTTTGGATTGATCCAGCCGAGCTTATAATTATTACTTCCAGTAACGCTACATATTATCTGTGTCCTGCCATTTTGATTTCCGCATATCCAAACTGTTGTGTCGCGCGTATCGACAAAGCCGATTGTTTCATTGCCCGTTGAGTGGCGATACGCATCTGTTTTACTGGTGATACGACCGACTGCAAAGGGCATATCAATGAAAAAATCACTCAAGTGGGCGTATTGGATCTTTATGCCGCTTTGTACATCGTATCTGACGGAGCAGTAACCGTCATATTGCACATCGATGATCGTGCATTGGGAGTTTGCGGTGATCCATCCGTCAGCAGCATAATACTTTCTGGAATATGTTTGGATCGTACCGGATGTTGTTATCGGATAACATATCAATGAGAGCTTATTAGGGTAGGCTGAATACGGTATCAAGATCTTCGATAATGTCTGCGCTGTTGTTGGTGATAAAGTCGGTTTAAGTGTTGAAGTGGGTTTTGATGTCGGTCTAAGTGGCGTTGTTGTTAATTTTGATAGCCTGTATATATGATCTAAGCTGTCGAATATGCCATTAGCTTTTCTGAATTCTTCGAGCGCTTGGAGGATATTTCCGCGACTTTCATAATCTAAGCCTTTAACGTAATGGCGAAAAGATGGTGTATCTTGGAAATCGTCTGGCAGCATATTGAGTATCTCGTTTGCTTCATTTAGGTCGTCACTAATAAAAACTGCATTAACCACCAACGCATAATAATAGTACCGAGAACTATCCTTTATTTCAGTCAGTAAACGTTTCTTAAGATCAGTTTCATACATACTTATTACCTCGTCATAGTTGCCGAATGAAAACTCTTCGACTAAACGATCGTATACATCATTAAGTGGGTTTATATTCCCACTAAACGCAATCAACGGGAACGCTAACATTATCAGAAATAATGAAACGATAGTGCTTAAAGATCGTTTCTATTGTTTAGAATTTGTATTACTCATCAGACGAATGGATTATCCTGCTTCTCGCTGGGATGTGTGAACGTTACATCTATAGTCCGAACAAGCTTTCCATCAAAGAATAATGACAGCTCAGCTTTTTCATCAGGCCATGATTCACGATCGAGCCAAATCGAATCAAGCAATGGTGTCAAGTCCGCTACAAAAGTGAATCGTTTGCGTGAGATAGGCCAAGTCCAGTCATTTGAGACTGAATATGCGCTACCTCCTGTAAACTTAATCGTTAGTCTGTATATAATACTAGATAAATGATCACCATCGTCCAATGTTTCGATGCCCAGCGTCAGGCAATATCGCTCTTGCATCGATTTGGTTGGTTGATTACGCAGCTGGATTTCACCATCTTTAATAGGTATAGTCAGTAAATCCCCGTTTGCTAAAACATAATCAAAGCTATATCGGTTTAGCAAACTTGCATCAAAGAATAACAGCGACGCTTCGCCCAGAGTTGCATATGCTTCATGCCAGGCGTCCGGGTATTCTGTTTTTATATGAGCAGTTTTCGGTGCATCCGATCCTGCCTGGTATGCGATAATGTACGATGCCTCTGGCACAAGGTTTGTAAGCGGTACAGAGCCGTCGCCTGACGCATATTCCTTATGCTTATTACCCTCAGCTTGGATTGATACCATGCCTGACTTAACGCCTTGCGGCAGATCGACCATCACCTCAAACGCGCTGATGACCCTAACATTCAATATGCCTGGCCTGCTAACCGAATAACCAGTAAGGAACAACAGCATGGAAATAACTAAGCATATCGGTGATAGAACTAAAGAATTATGTTTATTTGTAACCAGCTTTACGATCTTACTAAAGTTAAGATAGCCTATTTTTCGTTTTTGTTTATCCGTCTTGACAATAATGATTTCATCATTATTCGTTGGGATGATCTCCTTTTGTATAATGGTTACTGCATTTGAATCGACCGGTGAGATCGGCGTTTTCTGCTCTGAAGCATGGATTATCGCAGAACGCATATCCATTATACTACTGTATCGATTATCTGGGTTTGGCGCGCATGCCTTTTGGATTACCGACCATAGCGCGGTGTTGCAACGCGTTGGCCTAGGTAGGATTTCGCCATTTAGACGTTTCAGCTGCGCCGCTTTTCGTCTGTCCGCCGATGTAACGGATGATGTAACATCATCTGCGAATGGTTCGCGTTTTTCCGCGTTTAGCAGCCGATACAACACCAAGCCCATCGCGTATTGGTCGGATTTTTCATCGTAACAACCCGTCTTGTGTACGTCTGGCGCCATGTATTCCAGGTTGCCGTTTGCTATTCCCGCCTGATCATCGGTTGATAATATAGCGCGGCCAAAGTCGCCAAGTTTATAGCTATCTCTATCCGAGACGAATATATTGTCAAGTTTGATATCGCGGTGAACTATGTTGTTCTTGTGGCATGCCCCGAGCGCTTGGCAGATATCTAGCCCAATCTTGATGGTCTCCCGCTCGGTTACCGCCCGGCCATCAAACGCCTTGGTCAAGCTGCTAAGCAATTCCATCTGGATGAGGATATCTCTGTATAAACTGCCCTGACGCTGAGCTGTACCATAATTTTGATATGTTAACACATGCTGTTCATCGCGCAGTAAATCCATAAACAGGATTTCACGCGCGGCTTTCTCATGCGCTTCATGGTACTGCCTGTCCAGCTCTGACAGATCCTCGCCGTCGTCGAGCCTGCGGCGCGCCTCATCCGGATCGTGTGGAATGGGTAGCCACTTTATCGCTGCTTGGTTTACGCTCGAACGAATGTTAGCATTTCGCCGCAGGATTTTATAGACTTGACTGAAACTACCCTGGCCTAACAGCTTATCAACCTGCCATTGCTCGCCCCATTGGTCTTTGAACAATGGCAGGTCTTCGAGACGGTAAATGGTTGGCATTACTATATAACCTCTGTCTTAGCCTGCCGCAAGGCTTAGTTTTGGCAGCTGCGGGATGTTCAGTTTGGGAATTATTATGTGTTTTAAGTCTTTTGCTTTCTGTATAAAAGGATCGGGTACTGGATTGGTGACACCTTTGATTAATGTATTTCCTTTGTCAATGGGTTTATAAAAATCATCAACCAACGGTATATCGCCTATTACATCGATTATGGGCTTAATATATACCCCTTTTCGGAATTTAGGTGTCAACTGAGACAAGTCGTATGCGCCTTCCCACAAATCCTTTATGATTTTTATATTCTTAATGAACTTATCAAAATCATCAAGCTTTAGTCCTCCTATTATACCTTTACTCATTACATCTTTATGGAGATTTATCATGTCGCCGATTTCGCCATTGATCTTGTTAGTGAAATATTGTCTGTAATTTGCGAAATCCTTTAGTGAGCCAATCTTTTTTATACCTTGTATGCTGGTTTTTGCAAAATCCGCAAAACTGCAAAGAGCACCTATCACGGCAATGCCGTTATATAGGTTTTCGGCAAACTCCACGTTATGCCAACCAGCGATGTCGCATAATGTGGCAAAATACTGCCCGCCTGTCATTTCCCTTATATTATAAGCAATAGCCTTATGGCCGCTCTCATACATTATATATGCTGTTACATCCCTATAAAGCTTGATTGCCGCGGTAAATATGCCGACAATGCTTCCCACTATCGCTAGCGGGCCCGTAACAGGCAGCGAGAGTACTGAAACAATCAGCGCAGCGGCAGAGCTTAGTATCTTAAACTTATACTTTAGACTGCCTTCCGGCAGCAACTCATATGTAATATATACAGCCACCGCCACCAACATCAATGCAACCAACCCGCCAAAGTGGAGCGCAATAACCGCTACCGCAATAACCGCGATTACTGCTAAACCTTCCCAAATCTGCTTAGACCAGAAAGCCGCCGTGCTAATCCCAATCCCCGTAACCTTATGGAATTCTTTATATGCCGCGTTGATGTTATAATGTACCTCATTATCTACATTCTTTGCCTCAGATAAAAACGCGTTAACCTTCCCCGTAAACACGCTCACAGCATCCGCGCTGTCGCCGAACTGCTGCTTTTTCTTTTGTATAAAGGCACTAGCGCTGGCAATGTTATCAGCCTGGTTTTCTGGAATCATAAGCAAACGGGAACGGATATGTATCAGATCGTCATTGACTTTTGTGTATGCGCTGTTGAGCCGATTCGCCGCATGCTCAATATCATTTGAGTTATATCTTACCGCTAATTTCCCGTATGCAATACCGTTTATCATGTATAAGTCCTCCGATTGTAATTATGTATATAGGCGACGCGAAGTAACCGCGCCGCCTATGCAATGCGGCTATCAGCCAGCGGCGCTTGATAGATTGCTTGCCAACGTGGAATCCAACTCCGCTGTAGCTTCAGCCGTGCCCAACAGCGTCTGATTCATGCCTTCATACAGTTCGACAACGCTTTGCAGATTCTTCGCAACATCAGAAAACATGTTGACAAACGCGTTGTACGAGTCGCCTTCCCAACCGCTGCTGAGGCTGTCAACCTTTGTTTGAAGATCCTTGATCAATGTCCCCGTCTGCTCCGATGCAGTCTCAAACATTTTTGCGGCTGCCTGAACATCGGACTGGGTTAACTTGAATACATCTGCCATGGCAATCACTCCTTAATTTTTATAATGGAAGCACTATGTGCTCAACCATCCTTTGGATTAGTTCGGCGCTAACGTCGGTACTTTCGACGATAGATAACTGTAGCTTGCATTGGCCTTTGCTAACTGCTCAGCCATGTGATCTACCGCCTTAATATGGTCCTGAAACGCTACCTGCCAGATATCACTATACTGAGCGAAGAACGCATCTGCTGATTTCGCGCGCCATTTTGCGGTACGCAAAGTATTGATGGCGGCGTTAACGTCGTTCATCAGTGCAGTCATTCCCTGTGACGCGGTAATAAACGCGTCTGATGTATCTTGCATTCTGCCAAAATCCACAACCAAATGATTAGCCATACAAACCTCCGATGTGCGATGTTCTGTTATACCTAATTAGCTATCAACCAGCTGTCCCAGCCAAACGCCGCTGATACCGCCCGCTACCTTGACCGCCGCAAAATCTGCCTGCGCTTTCTTTGACTCGCCTTTTTCTTTGTTGACGGACGCGCGCAAGAATAAGGCTTCAGCAAAATCGGGCTTGGCGTCCAGCAGGAACTGCGCCATATCCAGGGCTTGGTCAAACGCGCCTATGTCGCGATAGCAGAATCCTCGCAATAGATACAGCTCGGTTCTGCCAGGTTCTTTGCCGCACATTAGACGCAGTTTCTCAATCGCATCTTGATATGCCGTAAGTCTCGCCTGTGTATCCTCCAGTTTACCATAGAGAAAACCCTTCATGTATAATGCAGTGACTGCGAATGTATCAGAATAAGTCTGGTTTTCCAGCAGCATATCGCAGCATACCAGCGCCTTTCTTGCATCCTGCCGCTGCATACTAAGCAGCATAAGACTAAACGACGCCTCGCGCGATAATTCGGGATCAGGCATTCCTTGTGCTCTCTCAAAGCATTCCGCTGCTTCGTCCAATCGATTAGGGAAGCCAGATAGAATTCTGCCGCGTTCAAGGAGTATCGCTTCGGTCTCGTTATCGTCTTTGAAGTGCTCATCCAGATAATTGAGCGCGTCTTGGGCCTTCCCCTGCGCTTCAAGCAACAGAAGGTTATCCAGCTTGAACCGCACTTCGTCGGGGAACATGCGCTGCGCGAACTTGATCGCCTTGTCAGCTTCGATATACTTACCCAATTGAAGGTATGTCATAACATGCAGTTGATGCCCCTCGAACGATTGCGGCATCAACTGCAGCATGCTCGACAACGATTTTAACGCCTCGGTCGTTTTGCCTGTATTGAGGTACGCCTTCGTCTTGCCCATCCATGCTTCGTGGTGGAATTGGTCGCGGGCAATCGCCTTGTTGAACAAATCTACAGCTTCGTCGTAACGTCCTTCTTCGGCTGCCAGATAGCCTTGGTTCATAAATAGATCAGGGCCGTCATATCCCAGTGTAATAGCTTTGGCATACTGCGCGCGACCTGTTTCATTATCACCCGTGAGGAACGCAACATTCCCCAAGTGAAACATCACTTCTGGATCCTTGCGGTTTAGGAGAAGCGCTTTCTCGTATGCCTTCTTCGCATCGTCAAACTGATCCAAGCGGATGAGGATATCGCCCAAGTTCATGTATGTGGGGCGATATTGTGGGTTTTCCTTCTCAGCGCGGCGGAAGTACTCCAGCGCTTTTATCGGTTTACCCATAGCTAACAAGGCCTTCCCCTGTTGGTTATACTCCTCTTCTAAGGACAGTAGTGCATCAGGTTCCATAATAATTCCTCCTCGTATGATAGTATTTGCGGATGAAATCCCAGTCGTTTCCAACTCCGCAAGATTGGAAACAGGAGCATTCCAGGCCGAGGAACGTTCGCCGGGGATAGGCGCGCTGGGGACGCGCAAGGAG
>BNUH01000037.1 GCA_025997215.1 Clostridia bacterium | reverse complement strand
CAGTATTTTCAACCATAGTCAGTCGCGCTGGCGGCGACTGGGAATAGCCGAAGTAGGATTGACTGCCGCCCAGTATCCGATGGACGAACCTCAACCCCTGTATGGATTCACAACGGACCGTATTGCCACGCAGCAGCGCCGTCGAGGATGCTACATAACCCAGAATGCCGCCGATATATTCGCCCGTCAGCGCGCCTGAATCAGACGTCCCGCTAACACTACCATTATTAACATTATTAATAAATAACAGATCCGGTTCATCCGCCATGCATGCCGACCCAGCCTCGCCCACAATCCCGCCGATGAACCAGCGCTGGCCGGTAACGCCACCATAATTAGTATTATTTTCCAAAGCCGTGCGCTCGTTCGGCCCGCTGACGCCTGCAGTGCCCGTGATGCCGCCAACTCGTGTGCTGCCTGTTATATTCGCGCGGTTGTTAGCGCCCATCAGCTGGCAATTGGTCACGCTGGCAGCAATCCCGCCTACGCGTTCAGCGGCGAAGATGGCGTCGCGGCCTTCGACGGCGCCGTCGGCGGCATTCTCGCAGGATTCGATCGTGCAGTTCACAGCCTCCGCCAATATTCCGCCGCATGAGGCGGTGACGCCGTCAGATTCATATGCATACATAACCGTCGCATGGTTGACGCAGCGGCGCACGGTGGAATGCGTCAAGTGTCCGCACAGCCCCGCGAAACTGCCGCCCGAACCGCGAACAGCGCCGCGCGACACGCAATCTTCGACACGCATATCGCTGCCCACGCATACCAGCCCGCCAAAATAATCGCTGCCGCATCCCCTATTTGTGCCGTCGATATTTACGACGACGGTCAGATTATCGATGGCCGCGTTTGTGCAGTAACCCAGGAGCGGCATGTTCAGCTCCTGAATGCTGTACCCCGAGCCATGGATGGTTATATTATCAGCATCAATGGTTTTCCATGGACGCGTCAGCACGATATGGCTAGCGAGCGTATACTCTTCCGAGCTTCTGATATCCCGAAGATCCTGCTCGTTGCGGATAACCAACATGGTAAAACCTCCTTAGGGTTACAGTTAACCCATCGTATGGCGTAAGTTGGACAAATATTCACGCAGCACCCGGCATGCATTTCGCGGCGGGATGGGACATATATTCCGGTACGTGAAAATTCACACGCGTATGAACTGGAGGAGGGATCTCAATGCCGCTGGGTACGACGAGCGGGCAGACGACGATCAGGGACGACTGCCGCGCGAATACGTTTGTCCATACAACCTCGATCAGGGGCGGCTTCGAACCGCCGCCGCCCGCAAAACCCCGATTCTCCTGGGGGATTAAGCGGAATGCATCCGCCGCAAAACCCAAGGCCGCAAAGCGGCACGTCCAGGTTCCGTCCGACGAGCCCACCGCCAACGCGCGCACCGCCGTCACATTCCAGGTCAAGGTGATGGATGAACCTGCGCCGCCGCGCGACAGTATGACGCGTCTAACCGCGCGGGTAACCGCCAACACCAAGCCGATGTATTCGGCCAACGATTATCCAACAAATTATGCGGAAGAAAAAGTCAATTCAAAAGTCGAACGCGAGGCGACGGCAAACTTCAAACCGCTGCACTTTGGCGAGCGGATGCTGCGCAATACGGCCGTGTGCGTGGCTATTCTGCTGTGCGCGCTGGCGATTCGGACCGTCGACGCGCCTATCGCGCGTACGGTTTCATCCGAACTGCACGACTGGGTGACGATGGATCTGGACGAAAGCCTCGGCAGCCTGAAGTTCGTGCAAAACCTGCTGCCCGACGCTGCGCTGGTATTCTGGCACATAGGTTCTCAACAGATTTTCGAGCCGCCCAGCAACGCCGTACTATCCCACAGCTGGAATGAAAACGAACCCTACCTGACGTACATATCCAGCCAGCAGAATCCCATCTACTCGGCCGCGTCGGGCGAGGTCGCGGATATCACTTACCTGGAAAATGGCACCGCCACCCTGCGTCTGCGGCATGACGGCGGCATGGAGACCGTATACGGCAATCTGGCGTCCACAACAGTGCGCGAAGGGGATATTGTGAGTGTTTCCCAAATCATCGGCGCCAGTGACACGCTGTACTTCGAGATACGCGGCGAAGGGCGTTCGATGAATCCCGCGCCGCTGATGGCCGCCAAAAATCCATGAGCTTCCTTAATAAAGCCATCCGAATCGGCAGAATCGGCGGCGTGGAACTGCGGATGCACATCGCGTTCCCGCTGCTGATACTCAGCTGTTTCATGCTGGGGCAGTGGCCCGTCATGCGCGTAATGCTGGCTGTGCTATGCCTTCACGAGTGCGCGCATACGTTGGCTGCCGCCGCGCTAGGACTCAAGGTCTCGTCGATGGAGCTAACCCCATTCGGCGGTGTCGCACGCGTGGAAGGCCTGACGCAAGTCCTGCCTTGGCAGGATGCGGTCATCGCGCTGGCGGGGCCGTTGTCCAACCTGCTGCTGGCCATGGGCGCAGGATTCGGCGCGCAGCTGGGGTTTTGGTCCGGCGCAGCGGTGCAGATGTTCACGCGATGTAATCTGGCGCTGATGGTCTGCAACTTGCTGCCCGCACTGCCGCTGGATGGCGGCCGGGCGGTAAGGGCGCTGGCCTCCGGCACGCTGGGGCGAGCGCGGGCGACGCGGCTATTCGCGTGGAGCGGCGTCGTGTTGGGTGCCGCGCTGATGGGGTTCGGCGTATACGAGGCGGTGCAGCGGCGGATCAATCCGACATTTTTCCTGGCGGGAGCGTACATGATTTACTGCGCGCTGAACGAGCGCAATGAAATAACCGCGCGAATCGTCCAGGGCTTGAGCGCGCGCGCCTCCCAAATTTCAGATGAGCAGATCCTGCCGGGCAAGTGGCTGGCCGTCTCCGCCGACATGCCCGTCGGCAAGCTGCCATCCCACATCAATGCGCGCGGTTACACCATGCTGGTCGTGCTGGAACCCGTCGGCCTGAAACCGCTGGGCACCATCCACGAAGGCGAACTGCTGGACGCGATGATGACCGATCAGCGCATCAGCGTCGGCGAACTGCTTAAACGCCGCGAACCCGCCGCGGTGGACGTGACGGCTAAAGCCCGCGACGCGGTGTGGCGAGTAGCGCGCGAAGGCAGCGGCCGTATGATGCCCACGTATAATTGATCCATCGTTATCTAAACGTTATCCATCGTTAACGAATTGTCATTTTTAGGTTAAGCTGGATGGTATTACACGTAAGATTCGTCTTATGGTTGTAACAGACGACTTACGGCTGTGCACAATCCTGACAAAACGTATTACAGAATAACGTACTGCTGAATAACGTACTGCTGAATAACGTACTGCTGAATAAATGAAGGGAGCCGATTAACATGTTCAAACGAACCGCACTAACGCTGATTCTCATAGTTGGGCTGCTGACACTGGCTGGATGCACGACAGGCGTGAACCCGCCGTCGCCGACTGCAACGCCGGAGGCGACGACGGAACCTTCACCAGGGGAGGGAAATGTGACGGATTCAACCCAGACCTTACCCGTCCGCACGGCGTATACCGGGACCATCGACAGCATCGAGCAGGATCGCATATCGCTGATCGAGACGGGCAGCGACCGCGTGACCATCATTATCACTGTAACCGATTCGACATACATACTGGACGCCGATAATGGCGGCGCGTTAGCGATCGATTCACTGAAAAAGGGTACGACCATCGTCGCTGTGACGCGCCCCATCGTCGCCTTGAGCGAACCGCCTCAAACGCATGGCTTGGTAATATTCACCAATCTACCCACCGAAGGCTTGCCGCCCACATTCGCCATCATCAAAGAGGTCACGACCGACACCGACGGCACGACGTGGCTCGTCACCGACGAGAATGTGAACTGGCGCGTATCAGCCGAGACGCCGCTAATCCCGTACAAGGCCGGAGCGCCGATCACCTTCGACCAGCTGAAGCCAGGCATGCAGGTGGTAGGATGGTACTCCGTAACAACACGCAGCATCCCGGCCCAGGCCACGCCGGATAAGATCCTCGTGCTGCCAGCTGTCGCCGAAGGGCAGTAAGTAATGCTAACGCTAACCCCCACTAAAATGCTAGCATTTTAGTGGGGGTTAGTTTTATATTCAGCGCATTAAGCCTTCCGCTTGCCTGTCAGCAGTTCCAGGTCGATCTTGTTTTCGCGGTTATTCAACAAGCGCGAGATGTTCTCGCGATGCGCGTAGGATACCACCCCGGCTATGCCCAGCGCGAACAGGAACAGCCATACCTGACCCCTGAACAGCCCCGGCACTCCCACCACGACGAAGTACAGCGCAATTCCTAACAGCGAACTCAGCGACACATAACGCGTCAGATAGATGCACGCGAACGCTGCCGCGATAGCTATCAGTGCGGGCAGCGGCGCGACTACCAAGAACACCCCGGCCGCCGTCGACACGCCCTTGCCGCCCTTGAATTGCGCCGTCGCTGGCCAGATATTCCCCACTACGGCCAGGAATCCGCATAGACACGCGCAGGCGCGGCCCGCTAGCAGGAATCCCACCAAAGCGGTTACGACTCCCTTCAGCACGTCCCCTCCGAACGTCAACAGCCCGGGGCCGCGGCCCAGTTTGCGCAGCACGTTCGTCGCGCCGGAGCTATGGCTGCCAAACTGCCTGACATCCAGCCCCTGCAGCCGTGAGGAAATCCACAGCCCCGTCGACAACCCTCCAACAATGTAGCTCGCCGCCGCAACCACTATCCAGCCTATAACCCGCATCGGTAAATCCCTCCCCTTGTTGATTATCTTGAATTATCTTGAATTATCTTTTTTCATTACCTTCCCGCGCCCGGTTCCTGAAAATCAACTTGATTGGCGTCCCTTCAAACCCGAACGCCTTGCGCAGCTGATTCTCCAGATACCGTTCGTATGAGAAGTGTACCAGCGTATCATCATTCACAAAGAATAAGAATGTCGGCGGCGCTGACGTCGGCTGTGTCGCGTAGTACAGCTTCAGCCGTCTGCCGCTGGATGCGGGCGGCTGCATCGCCGCAACCGCGTCGTTCACAGCCTCGTTCAGCACGCCTGTCGAGATGCGTTTATGCGTCTGCTGATATGCGGCGCGCGCCGCTTCAAGCGCCGAACCCGCACGCTGACCCGTCTTAGCCGATATAAACAATATCGGAGCATAAGCGACAAACTTCAGTTGGCTTTGCACCGTCCGTTTGAACGTTTCTAAAGTACCCGTCGTTTTCTCGACAGCGTCCCACTTGTTGACGGCCAGGACGAGCGCTTTGCCTTCCTCATTCACCAGTGCGGCAATCTTCGCGTCCTGGTCGGTGACGCCCAACAGCGCGTCGATCATCAGCAGCGCGACGTCGCATCGGCGGATCGCGGCTATTGCGCGCAGCACGCTGTAACGCTCCAGGCTGTCGTCCTCGACAGCGCGCTTGCGGCGAATCCCAGCAGTATCGATCAGTATGAACCGCTGCCCGTCAACCGTAAGCTCCGAGTCAACGGCGTCCCGCGTTGTGCCCGGTATTTCCGATACCATCACGCGCTCGCTGCCCAGCAGCCGATTCACGAGCGAGGATTTGCCTGCGTTAGGCTTGCCGACCACCGCCAGGTTGATCGGTTTTTCGCCTTCGTCATCCTCCTGGATAGCCTCCGCGCCTGGCAGCCGCGCCAGTATAGCATCCAGCAGATCGCCCAGCCCGAGCATATTCGTCGAGGAGATGGGGATCGGCTCACCCAACCCCAGCTCGAAGAAGTCCACGGCTTCCTGATCCAGCCCGGCCGTGTCGGATTTATTCGCGATGAGGAGGACGGGTTTCTTGGCGCGGCGCAGGAGTTCGGCCACATCCAGATCGTCGGCGGTGACGCCACCGCGAGCATCCACCATGAATAGGATCAAGTCGGCCGTGTCGATGGCTATTTCAGCCTGACGCCGCATTTGAGCGAGCAGGATGTCGGCGGTATTCGGATCGATGCCGCCCGTATCTATCATTGTAAACGCGCGGCCGCGCCACTCCACGTCCGCGTAAATCCGATCACGCGTGACGCCGGGCGTATCCTCGACAATGGCCAGACGCCGACCGATTACTTTGTTGAAGAATGTCGACTTGCCAACGTTAGGCCGACCGACTACCGCGACTAACGGTTTCAAAAATTACCTCCTAATGCCCTACGCAATGCCCCGCCGTCACACGGCAGCACACGCACCGGCACACCTAACGCCTCGCTTAACTCATCGGGTGTCCTGTCGTCCAAGAATACGCCGTCCGCTGACAGCATCGACTCCGGAATCCATACTTCCCCTGCCGGAATTCCCGCCAACTGCTCGCGCAGATCCGCAAACGTCACCAACCCAGCAACCGTAACCGACTCACCGAGGAATCGGTTCACGATGGGTTGAACTATGACGTCAGGCCGCACCGACTGAATCAGCGAGCGCAGGAAGGGCGCGGCGGCCGTGCCAGTTGCGATTACAGGCGGTTGGGATTTCTTTGAAGATTCAACGCACAATGCGTCAGCCGTTTCCCCGGCCTCTTCGAATTCGACAGCAAACTTCCTCAACAATCCGACGCCGTTTTCGATTTGGGGATAACTCTCGTACGCGGAATCATTGGGGATGGGTTCGCCCGCGATTATATACATCTCATCCGAAGCGAACACGAACGCCGTGCCGAACCGTTCACGGTATTCACGCTGATGCCGATCGATGACGGCCAGTGTCTCTCGTGCGTTCTGCGCTGAAACGGGCAAGAGCGGGCTTAATCCCTCGCGATGCCGTGTCAATCCGACAGGCACGACCGCGACAGACCTCGCCGTTGGGTAGTATGCCGCTAATTCAGATATCGTACTCGACAGTTCCTCGCCGTCATTCCAGCCGGGGCATAGCACGATCTGCGCGTGAAACTGGAGGCGGTGCTGCCGCAGCGCGTCCAAACGTCCCCGTATATCAGCCTCGTCCGGCGGCAAACCCAGCATGCGTCCGCGCAAATCCGCGTCCAGCGTATGGATGGATAGGTACAGCGGGCGGGCCTTGCGGCGCAAGAGGCGCTGGAATTCCGCGTCGCTAAGGTTGGTCAGCGTGACATAGTTACCCATCAATAACGACAACCGCCAGTCGTCGTCCTTAACATATAACGGAGGGCGCATGTTAGGCGGCAGCTGATCCACGAAGCAGAATACACAGCGGTTCCGGCAGCGGCGCGTCTTGATCCGCATGCTCTCGCCGAACGTAAGTCCGACGGGCTGTTCAGCGGCGGCCTTCCTTATTATTACCGCCGTTGAACCGCCGTCCGAATCCAAGTCCAGCCGCAGCAACCGCGCCGACGTCAGCGCGAGATAATCGATCTGATCGCGAATGGGTTTGCCGTTGACGCGAACTAGCCGCATCCCCGACTGCAGTCCCGCTTTGGCGGCGGGACTGCCCGGCGTAACTTCCATTATCTCGTGAGAATGTTTATACTCATCCACTCAAATCTCCGGTATGACAACCTCGACCTCGCGCTTAGCCTCGCTGGAGCGGATGATCCCGTCGATTATCGCCTGGTTATAGATAATTTCCTGCCACGGGATGGGCGAAGGGCCGCCGTCCTTGATCGCGTCGAGGAACGCGCGAACCTTCGAAGCGAAGTTGTTGGACTTTTCAGTGGTCTTAAGCGGAATCTTGGTCTCGACGTGATTACCCACGACATCGTTATACATGAATACGTCGCCGATCGAGCCATCCCACGCACCGCCCCAAGGCACGTGCGGATTGGGCGACTTGACCTTCAGCCCGGCGTCGGTGCCCAGGAACAGCGTGTCGCCCATGGTATCCATGTGCATGGCCCAGCTCATGCGGAAGTCGAGGACCAATCCATCCTCGAACCGTACCAGCGCGCACGTAAAATCATCCACGGAGAAATCTCCATCGAAATATTTGGGATTCTTACCAAACAAATCGGAAGCGTACGCCGACACCGTAACGGGCTTGCGGTAGCCGACGGAGTTGAGCGCCATATCCAATCCATAGCAGCCGATGTCGGCCAGACAGCCCACGCCCGCCAGCTCCTTATTGACAAACGTCCCGCCGGGTATGCCGCGCCGCCGCCCGCCGCCCGTCTGAACATAGTACACCTTGCCGAGCACTCCCGATTGGACGATCTCCTTGACCATCTTCATGTTGGCGTCGTAGCGCGGCTGGAACCCGATGGTCAGTATCTTCCCGGTTCGCTTCTGGGCTTTGGCCATCGTAATGGCCTGATCGAGCGTGACCGACATGGGTTTTTCGCACAGGACATGGATGTCCGCGTCCATCGCGGCAACGGCGCATATATGGTGCGTAGTATTATAAGTGCATACCGATACGCCGTCGGGTTTGAGCGCGTACAGCTTATCGTTGTCGTCGAAGTCAGGCGCATCGTTCAGGCCGAACTCGTCGAGGAATTTGCGGGCCTTACCCGGCACGATATCCGACGCGCCGATGATCTCGACATCGTCCATTTCCTGATAAGCCTTCATGTGCGCATGGGCGATGCCTCCGGTGCCGACGATGCCTATGCGCAGCTTATCCGCGCTCTTGGTTTCACAGGGCATAATGAGGACCTCCTAGCAAAATAGGTGTGCCACCTTTATTGTCAGAGTTAGTATACCACATAATGCTAATGGGCGCAAACCTTACCGCCTGCGGGGTTTTTCCCTGCGGGGCTTGGTTCGTCCTCTGCGGAGGGGCTTGCCCCAACCGCAGTTGGGGCAAGCCCCTCCGCAGAGGACGAACCCAAGCCCCCCGCAGGGGAAAAATCTATCAATTCTTCCCAAAATTCCCAGAAAAATTAAATAATCATTGCCTATCTTCTCCAACTATGTTAAAATAATGGCCATGGAAAGACGATCCCCAACGTGGGATGCAATAGTCGTCGGTGCCGGGCACGCCGGGTGTGAAGCGGCGCTGGCGCTGGCGCGAATGGGCGTGCCCACCTTACTGCTCACGCTTTCGCTGGATGCCGTGGCGCATATGCCCTGCAACCCCGCCGTGGGCGGCACGGGCAAGGGCCACTTGGTGCGCGAGGTGGATGCGCTGGGCGGCGAGATGGCGCGCTGTACGGACGCGGTCTCGATCCAGTCGCGCATGTTGAATCGCTCGAAGGGCCCGGCGGTACACTCGCTGCGCGCGCAGACCGACAAGCGCGCTTACCATGATCGGATGCTCGCGGCAATCATTGCCGAACCGAATTTAACCCT
This sequence comes from Clostridia bacterium, assembly GCA_025997215.1. The sequence goes on along the minus strand of BNUH01000037.1, from coordinate 18,540 downwards.
CCGCCAGGCCGAGGTGAGCCGGATACTGACCGTCGGCGGCCATGTCTCCGGGATCACAACCGCGACGGGCGAGACCATCGAAACCCGCGCCGTGATCGTCGCTGCGGGCGTGTATCTGAATAGCCGCGTGATCATCGGCGAATATTCGCGTTCGTCCGGCCCGCAGGGATTCATGAACGCGCTGGCTTTGTCGAATGCGCTGAACGAATTAGGCTTCAATCTGCGCCGATTCAAGACAGGCACTCCGGCGCGCCTGGACGCGCGTTCGATCCATTTCGACCGCATGGAACCCCAGTACGGCGACGAACCACCCGTCCCATTCTCCTTCCTCACCGACGAACCGCCCAAAAACCTCGCGCGCTGCTACCTCACCTGGACTAACGAACGCACCCACGCCGTCATCCGACAGAATCTGCACCGCGCGCCTATGTTCACAGGCGGCATAAATGGCGTCGGCGCGCGCTACTGCCCGTCGATTGAGGACAAGGTGACACGCTTCGCCGACAAGGAACGCCATCAGGTTTTTCTTGAACCGGAGGGCTTGAATTCTCCAGAATGGTACATGCAGGGCGTCTCGACCTCGCTGCCCGAGGACGTTCAAGCCGCGCTGATCCACACGATCCCCGGGTTGGAGGACGCTACACTGCTGCGACTGGCGTACGCGATTGAGTATGATTGCATCGATCCGACGGCGCTGACCAGCGAGTTCGCGGCGCGGGATGTGCCGGGCTTGTTCCTGGCTGGGCAGATCAACGGCACGTCCGGCTATGAGGAAGCCGCGGCGCAGGGCATCCTCGCCGGGATCAACGCCGCTTTATACCTCAAGGGTGAACCTCCCTTCCGGATCGGCCGGAGCGAGGGCTATATCGGCGTGCTCGCGGACGACTTGACGGTCAAGGGCACCGACGAACCCTACCGCATGATGACCAGCCGCGCCGAGTACCGCCTGCTCCTGCGCCAGGACAACGCCGATCTGCGCCTGACCGAGCGATCCGCCGCCATCGGCTCGGCAAAACCCGATCGCCTGGAGCGCACATTAACGAAGCGCGAACAGACGGACTCTGCGTTAAATGCCGTGGGATCTTTGCGTGCGCCAAGCGGCAGCGCGTTCGTCCAATGGTCGGAGCGTCATGGTCAACCTGCTAGCCAAGGTGGTATGCTTCTTGTTGAACTGCTCAAACGTCCCGGCGTTTCATACGCCAACTTGACCGAACTATCGGACCAGCTGCCCGTCATACTACCCAGCGCGGCGGAGCAGGTCGAGTTGACTGTGAAGTTCGAGGGATATCTTAATAAGCAGCGCCGCGAGATCGACCGCGCCCAAGCCGGAGAACGCCGCGAACTGCCCGCCGCCATCGAATACGCCGCGCTGCCCGGTCTGCGCGTCGAAGCGCGCCAGAAATTGGATCGCGTCAAACCGGCGACGATCGGCCAGGCTTCACGGATACCGGGCGTATCCCCAGCGGATATTGCGGTGCTGATGACGTATGTTGAACATTTACGACGACGCGAGGGTTGAACAGCGAATGTATGCCGACGCCATTATAATTCTGGGCAAGCACATGCCCGGCGGCGTGCCCGACACCGATCTGCTGGCGCGTGTGAGTGCGGCCACGCAATGCTGGATCGAAGGCCGCGCGCCAGCCGTGATCCCGTGCGGCGGCCAGCGCGACGGCGAACCTTGCGCCGAGGCCGACTGGATGTCCGGCGAATTGATGCGCCGAGGCGTTCCGCCGACGGTCATCCATCCCGAGCGTAACTCGATGAATACCGAGCAGAACCTCACGAACGCCGCCATGATGCTGAAGGAATGGGGCGGCCGCACGGCGTTAGTCGTCACCAGTGCTATCCATTTGCCCCGCGCACTGGCCGTGTGTAAATCCATCGGCCTGGCCGCGACGGGCTGGCCCGTGCTGGATGAAGGTGGCAGCCGATTCAAGGCGCATCTTGTCGAATGGTTGGGCTGGATTGAATGGAAACTGGGCTGGCAGCGTTCCGGCCCGCCGAACTGGTTCGCCATTATAATTAGAAAGGTTACACGGACTTGACGATTCCAACGATCCACGAGGCGGCAATGCGGGCGGCATTGTCTGAAGCGGATCAGGCGGCGCTGGAAGGCGAGGTGCCCGTAGGCGCGGTGATTCAACGCAACGGCGCGATTATAGCCCGCGCGCACAACCGTTGCGAATCCTTAACCGATCCCACCGCGCACGCGGAACTGCTGGCGATTCAAGCGGCTGCGCGCGTACTGGGTTTTCAAAGGCTGACTGACTGCGCGCTGTATGTCACGCTGGAGCCGTGCGCTATGTGCGCCGGGGCGATCCGTCTCGCCCGACTAAAATTTGTCTACTTTGGCGCGGCGGATCCGAGCCTGGGTTGCTGCGGCAGCGTATACCGCCTGACGGAGGATCCCGCGCTGGGTGGATTCATCCCGGCCAGCGGCGGATTGTTGGAGGATGAATGCGCGACACGATTGAGTAGGTTCTTACTAAATATAAATAAGGAGCAATAATAAATGCGCGTTTGGACGATGGATACCCGGCTGGGCCCGATCACGGTGTGGGAGAGCGAAAAAGGTTTACTGCGTGTGGACTTCACGAGCGCGTCGGTGGAACGCATCGAGAAGTATTACGGTTGTGATATCGATTGGAATGAGGACATGGAATCTGTCCGGCAGATAGAGGCTTACTTGGCCGGGCGGCTGTTCGAGTTCGATCTGCCGCTGGACTTGGATGAGACGGGCACGGAGTTCCAGCGGCGCGCGTGGACGGCGCTGCAGACCATCCCTTACGGCGACACTATTACTTATGCGGAGCTGGCCTTGCGCATGGGCAGCCCGACCGCCATCCGCGCCGCTGGCCAGGCGAATAACCGCAACCCCATCGCCATCGTGATCCCGTGCCACCGCGTGATCCGCACGGGCGGCGACCTGGGCGGTTACAACGGCGGCATCGAGCGCAAGCGCGCGCTGCTCAATCTGGAACGCGCGCACTCGCGGATGTATCATCTATCCAATAACAGCATGATAGCCATGTCGATGCGGAATACGGCGGCCATATGAAAGAACTATGCGTGGCCATCGACGGCAACAGCCTGATGTACCGCGCGTTTCATGCGCTGCCCGATACGCTGACCGATCGTGAAGGCCATCCGACGAACGCTGTGTTCGGCTTCATGATGATGTTCCTGAAACTGCTGGCCGAACACAAGCCCACGTCGTTAGCAGTTGCGTTCGACGTGCACGGCCCGACGCGGCGGCATTTGCGCTACGCTGAATACAAGGGCACGCGCCCGCCGACGCCCGAAATACTTCGCCCGCAATTCCCCATGCTGAAGGAACTGCTCGGCGAAATGGGCGTCGCGATGCTCTCCTTAGAAGGCTGGGAGGCCGACGACCTGCTGGGCACGCTGTCGAAACAGTGCGAATCGCGCGGCTTGCCGTCGTTAGTGGTCACGGGCGATCGCGATTCCTTCCAATTGATTAGCGATAACACGCACGTGCTGTACACCAAGCGCGGCGTGTCGGATACTGTCGAATTGGACCCGCAAACGCTGTTTGAAACGTACGGCGTCACACCAGCCCAGATCCCCGACTTGAAGGGGCTGATGGGCGACGCCTCCGACAACATCCCCGGCATCGCGGGCATCGGCGAAAAGACCGCCGTCAAGCTCCTCACCGAGTACGGCACGCTGACCAACGCACTCGCCGCCGCCAGCGAACAGAAGGGCAAGCTGCGCGAACGCTTGGAGACAGGCGCGGATTCCGCGCTATTGAGCCTGGAACTGGCCACCATCGACCGCGCCGCGCCAGTCGACATCGACTGGGATGCGCTGGCCCTCCCCTCCATAGGCGGCTTGTGCGTTAAAGCACGGCCAATATTCGAGCGGCGCGGGTTCAACTCCATCCTCGCACGGCTGGACGCCATCATCGCAGACCAGGGTTCACCGCCATCCAACTCTTCGTTAAACACACAACAAGCATCAACCAAACATGTTGTTATAAACTTAGAAGATTTACCCGCGTTGGAACGGTTCATCCAAACAGATGCATTAAACGCCTCGCCCGAACGCCCGTTCGCGCTTCACGTCGGCGAATCGTTAACATTTGCTAACGATACGCACCTCTGGCGTGCACCGCTGGCCAACGACCTCCTCTCCCCCGGCATCCAGCCGACAGACGCGCTGCGGCTGATTCGGCCGCTGCTGGATACGCCCGAGGCGTGGATGCTCGCCGACGCCAAGCCGTTGTTTATCCAGCTCGGCCACACTCCCCCGCCCGGTTCGCATGCGGCGTGGGATGCAACGCTGGCAGCCGCGTTGCTAGGCTCCGGCAAGATCGGCAGCCTATCTGATCTTCTCGAACCTGGCCAGCCTGCCGACGCCGCTTCCCTGTTCGACCTCGCATTACGCCAAAAACGCGACATGTCCGAAAATGGCATGCTGAATCTGTACGAATCCGTCGAGCGGCCGCTGACAGGCGTGTTGATCGGTATGGAGCGTGCGGGATTCTTATTGGATCAGAATGAATTGCGCTCCATCGGCAAGCGGCTGACCGAGCAGGAATCCCGGCTGCGCGAGGATATTTTCGCGGAAATAGGCGTGCCGCCATTCAACCTGAACAGCCCAAAACAGCTGGGCCAGGCGCTGTTCGAGGATCTCAAACTCCCCGCCGGCCGCAAGAATAAATCCGGCTACTCCACCGACGCTGAAACCCTGGAGGCGTTATCGGCCGACTACCCCGTCGTCGCGAAGATACTCGACTGGCGGCACACGGTCAAGCTGCAATCGACATATATCGACGGGCTTCTCGGCAAGCTCGATCCTCAAGGCCGCGTGCACAGCACATTCTTCCAGACCGCCGCCGTGACGGGCCGCATCTCCTCCAGCGAACCCAACCTGCAGAACATCCCCACCCGCACCGCTCAAGGCCGCGAAATCCGCCGCGCCTTCACCGCGCCGGAAGGCTGGCTGCTGGTGGACGCGGACTATTCCCAGATTGAACTTCGGATTCTCGCGCACCTGGCCGGGGATCCGCGCATGACCGACGCCTTCGCGCGCGCCGAGGATATCCACAAGGCGATGGCCGCCGAGGTGAATGGCGTGGCCATCGACCAGGTAACCCCCGCGATGCGTTCCGCAGCCAAAGCCGTCAACTTCGGCATCGTATACGGCCAGAGCGACTACGGGCTGGCGCGCTCGATCGGCGTGACGCGAGCGGAGGCCGCCGACATGATCGAGCGCTACTTCGCGCGCTATCCCGACATCCGCCGCTACCTGGATGATTGCGTGACGCACGGCAAAGCCAACGGCTACGTCACGACGCTGATGGGCCGCCGGCGTCCGCTGCCCGAGCTGCTCTCGGCGAACCACGCTACGCGCAAGTTCGGCGAGCGCGCCGCCATGAACGCTCCCGTGCAAGGTTCGGCAGCTGACATCATCAAGCTAGCGATGGTGCGCGTCGCCCAGGCTTTGAGCGGGATGCGTTCGCGCCTGATCCTGCAGGTGCACGACGAGCTAATCCTTGAATCACCGGAGGACGAGGCGGAATACGCCGCGCAAATCCTAAAGGATCAAATGCAAAACGCGGCGCGCTTAAGCGTACCGCTGGTTGTGGACGTAGGCGTAGGCCGCTCCTGGTTCGACACCCATTAAGTTTGGGTTGATCGATATATCAGGAGATTTTTGGTAACGACACCGTCATGATCAAACGTTCTCCGGATTCGGCCGTCTCGACGGACGGTTCCAACCCCGACCGCCGCATCTGATCCACGATGTCCTTGATCGCGTTGACATAAGGCCGATGGTCGCGTATAATCCCAGTGACATGCCGATGATCCGTCGGCATCTCGCGCGCCATGTTCTCAACCAGCGACTCCGCGTCGCGCAAAGTCAGCTGCTTGTCGATGAATCGCCGAGCCGCGTCGCGCTGTTTGCCCTCCTCGTTGAGGCGCAGCAGCAGGCGCGCGTACCGCTCGTTCAGATCCAGCTCACGGATGATCCGGCGCGTCTCCGGCGGAATCTTCAGCAGCCGCAGCTTGCTGGATAGCCCGATCGAGCTTGTGCCCAGCCGCGCCGCGATCTCGTGCAGCGTCAACCCGGTCTCGCGCATTACGGCGTCGATGGTCTCCGCCTCTTCCAAATAATGCAGCGGCTCGCGCTGAAGATTTTCAGTCAAAGCCAGCATCTCGCGGTCGATATCCCCGGCGGGCAGCACGATCGCGTCGATGTTCTCCCACCCTAATCGCTCGCATGCGCGCAGGCGGCGCTCACCCGCGATGAGTTCGAAGCGGTTCATGGGCGTCGTGCGCACCGTGATCGGCTGGAGCAATCCGAGCGCGCGGATGGATTCGGCAAGTTCATCCAGCTTGCGCTCGTCCACGGCGGTGCGTCGTTCGCGCGGGCCATACTGGATCAGGCGGATGGGCAGCCAGCGCATGTGGCGGCGCGCTGGCGTAGCCATGGCTTCGGGCGGGTTGTCCTGGTAGAGTGCGGGCGGTGGCGCTTGGCGCGTGGGCAGCGTGCGCGGCGTCGCTATCGGCGCGCCAAGGCGTGTTTGCTCGGCCAGACTCTTGCGCGCCTCCCCCATGGCACGGAACCGCCGCAGCCCCATCACAATCCCTCACCCCTTGTCCAACCGTAAAGATTATATTGTCTACCCTGTATATATGCGTAACCCCCCTACAGTTAGAACAGTTTTTTTCCCTAACTGTTCACCCAACCTAACGACGGAGGTCTGTATGCCGCGAAATTCTTCGAAAGAACGATCGAAAAACCACGCCAAAAAGCGCGCCTCCCGCAAGCAGGTAACAGCGCGCGTCATGGCCGGATTCTTGGTCGGGATAATGCTGCTGGCGTTCCTGGTATCTTTCTGGCAGAGGTGATTTAGGTATTCAAAACCTCTCCTTACTTGCTGCGCATGCTGCTTCTTGCCGCCTGCGGGCGGGATTGCCCCAACTGCGGTTGGGGTACGTTACTTTTCCCGTCCGTGGGAAAAGTAACCAAAAGGACGGCCAGAAAGGGAGGGCAGCTGTGCCCTCCCTCTCTGGACTCTCCCTCCTCAATGTTGCACCTGCTGCAAGAGACCAAACAAACTACATCCAGCGTAGCACAGTTTTGCATGGTTTTGTCATCATATTGTTTACTAACAATCCTAGATGATCTAAAGTTGGAGATGTAGATCTGTTATGATATCGTATTGTTTATGTACCTGCTTAGATGCACCGGAGTTGATAGCTGGAGTGTGTTTATGATTACATAATGATAATGCCACGCCTCGCCAATGAGACTACCTCGCCGCGAAGCCGCGAGAATCTTACAAGGCGGTGCCTGTAACTCAATCGAACGTTGGTCATAGACCAATGAGCGGAGCCAACATTGAGGAGGGAGAGTCCAGAGAGGGAGGGCACAGTGCCCTCCCTTTATACTATTTCCCGCTAAAAATGCACCAAGATTCGCGATGGATTTTCGTCGCTCGCTATGGCGAGGTAAGGAGGCGGACTGGAGGTCCGCTGACTGGACGAGCCGACGCGAGCGGCGAAAAGACTCGCGAAGATGGTGCGTTTTTTGCGGGAAATTGTATAGGCCGTCCTTTTGGTTACTTTTCCCACGGACGGGAAAAGTAACAAGTCCCCAACCGCAGTTGGGGCAACCCCTCGGCAGAGGACGAACCAAACCCCGCAGGGAAAAGGCGAGGAAGCTGACAACAATAAAGAAGGCCGACGCTCACGCGTCAGCCTTCGCAAGTTGCAAACTATGTCGCTTAGTAGCGATTTAATTGGCGCTGGCGATCGTAGCAATCCCTGCACAGCACGGGACGATCCCCGCGCGGCTGGAACGGCACCTGTGTAGTCACGCCGCAGCTATCGCATACGACTTCATACATCTGACGATCGGAACGGTTCGTGCTGCCGCTATTGCGGCGAACCGAACGGCAGCTGGGGCAGCGGCCCGGCTCATTCTGGAAACCCTTTTCCGCGTAGAACGCCTGTTCAGAAGCGGAAAAAACGAACTCAGCGCCGCACTCGCGGCAGGTCAGCGTCTTATCCTGGTACATGTGAATCTCCTCCTTAATTGGATTCAGAATCCTTATAGATTCCAAATCTCTTTAGGTCCCATCCCCGATGATCTCCAACCCCAGGCACCCCAGATCACCGGCTTTGCTTCCAAAGACCTAGGAGGATCGTAGCGGCTTGAGTTCCGTAGTGGGCCCACTCCGATCAGTATACCACGTTTGGTACGGTTTGTAAAGTAGAATATTTTTTGCTTCGGAATGTCATTGGCGAAGCCCTGAAGTCCGCAGAGGACGCTCTGAAGTTTCCCTTGACAAAAATGGCATGAATCTATATAATTATTCAACATACGGGGCTGTGTATGAATTATCGGCGGATCGGTGATGCAAAACGCGGTTTCCGTATATCTGGAAGGAGGCAATGAATCTCATGAAGATGCGCAAGGTTTTGGCGGCTGTGTTGATGCTGGCCTTATTCGCGGCTGGGTTCGCTATGCCCGCGATGGCGGCGGATGGCGCTATCCTGAACGTACACCTGGATGTCGAGGTCGCGTCCATGGATCCTCAGATCGCTACCGACGGCACATCCTTTGAAGTACAGGCCGCCGTGCTCGACGGGCTGTATGTCATCGATGCCGCTGGTTCACCCGTGCCTGGTATCGCCGAATCGTACGATTTGAGCGAGGACGGCATGACCTACACATTCCACCTGCGCGATGCGGTGTGGAGTAACGGCGCGCCGGTGACGGCACACGATTTCATTTTCGCTTGGAAGCGCCTGGTCGATCCTGCGGTCGCCAGCGAGTACGCGTTTATTGCGGGTGTCGCGGGCATTCTGAACGCGGACGCCATCTCCACTGGCGAGAAGCCTATCGACGAGCTGGGCGTCGAGGCCGTGGACGATAAGACCCTCGTCGTCACGCTCGATACGCCGGTTGCGTTCTTCCTGAACCTGATGACGTTCCCCTCGTTCCTTCCGGCAAACGAGGCCTTCCTGACGGAAGTTGGCGACCGCTTCGCGACGTCGCCCGATACGATGCTGTATAACGGCCAGTTCGTGTTCACATCGTATGAACCCGCCGCGACCAATATCGTTCTTACCAAGAACGCGACTTATTGGGACGCGGACGCGGTCAAGCTGGGCGGTATCAACTACCAGATCATCAAGGATTCCCAGCAGGCCATGCTCTCCTACCAGAGCGGCGACCTGGATGTCGTCACGCTGGCCGGCGAACAGGTGGATCTGTTCAAGGATGATCCTGAATTCGTAAACATTATGGCCGGATACCTGTGGTATGTCGTGCCGAACTTCACGGTAAAAGGTTTGGATAACATCAACCTGCGCACGGCTATGGCGCTGTCGTTCGACAAGAGCGCCGTCGCTAATAACGTGCTGAAGGATGGATCGATCCCCGCCGATTTCGCCATCCCGACGCTGCTGGCCACTGGCCCGGACGGTCTGGACTACCGTGCCACCGCCTCGGAATACCTGAACGAGGATAAGGCTGCTGCCGTCGAGTTCTGGAACAAAGCCAAGGCGGAGCTTGGTCAGGATACGTTTACATTCACCATGTTGGTTGAGGATACCGAGTCGGCGATTAACGTCGCACAATTCCTGAAGGCGCAGTGGGAATCCAACCTCGCCGGCCTGACGGTCAACCTGGAGCAGATGCCCAAGAAGAACCGCCTCGACCGCATGCACGACCACGAGTTCGACCTGGGCCTCACCCGTTGGGGACCGGACTACGCCGACCCGATGACCTATCTTAACAACTGGGTGACGGGCAACAGCAACAACACCGGCTTGTGGACCAACGCGGAATACGATCAGGGCATATACGACACATCTAAGGGCGCTCTGACCATCGACCCCGTAGCGCGCTGGGCACGGCTCAAGGAGCTGGAGCAGATCGTTATGGATGATGTTGTAATCTACCCGGTATACCAGAAGGGCAACGCGGTTATGATCAAGTCCAGCGTCACTGGCATCGAGTTCCACAGCGTTGGCATAAACCGCGTATTCAAGAATACGGTTAAGGATTAACCGACAATTCCGATCGTAATTGGTACGTTTAATATGGAAGGGACCGCCTCCAGCGGTCTCTTCCTAAATTCCCGGCACGCCGGTATGGAAAGGCCTGAGATATATGCGGCGGTATATTATCACCCGCGTTGCTATCGCCGCGCTTACGCTGCTGGCGATACTGTTCATATTGTTCTTATTGATGGAATTCCTGCCGGGTTCGCCGTTCAACGATGAGAAGTTGTCCGACGCTCAACGCGCTATCATCAGCGCGAAGTACGGCCTGGATCGGCCGATGATGGTGCGCTTCCTCAATTATATCAAGAATATGCTAACGGGTGACTTTGGCGTGTCATATGCCATATCCAAGAATACGCCCATTACCGATCTGCTCAAGACTCGGCTCCCCGTATCAATAAGGCTTGGCGGTCAGGCTGTTGTCACTGGCGCTGTGCTGGGTCTGCTCCTGGGCCTAGTCGCTGCGATAAAGCATAACACCTGGGTTGATCCCGTGATGACCATCATATCGGTCCTTGGAATCAGTATACCATCATACGTATTCGCGCTGGGTTTGAGCTATCTGCTGGGATTCAAGGCGGGTTGGTTCCCGATGTTGTATCAACAGCAGCGCGCATTCAGATCCACGGTGCTGCCTACCATATCACTGGCCATGTTCACAATGGCAACGGTCGCGAGATTCACCCGCACCGAGATGCTCGAGGTGCTGGATTCCGACTACATGCAGCTAGCCGAGACCAAGGGCGTCGGCGGGTTCAACCTGATATTCAGGCACGCGCTGCGCAATGCGCTGATCCCCATCATCACCGTGCTCGCGCCGCTGATCGTGGGATTGATGACGGGCAGCCTGGTCATCGAGAAGATATTCTCCATACCGGGGATCGGCCAACTTTTGGTAAACGCTATACAATCGAACGATTATAATGTGATAGCTACGCTGTCATTCCTATACAGCCTCATGTACATCGGCATAATGCTGGTGGTGGATATCCTGTACGGCGTGATCGATCCGCGCATCCGCCTAACGAAGGGAGATGTCGCGCTTGACTGATACCAATATAACCTTTCTCTCTAACGACTTTGAATTCGTAGGCGGCGCAGCGGTCAGCCAGCTGGACAGCGTCAGCCACAGCCAGCCATTCTGGAAGGATGTGCTTACCAGATTCGCCCGCAACAAGGGCAGCGTAGCGGGCTTGATATTCATTATATTGATGATATTTATGGCGCTCATAGGTACTAATTTGAACGGCTACACGTATGACGGCCAGACTACGGGCCATGAGAGCATGGCGCCAAGGATTCCAGGCCTGGAAAAGCTGGGCGTATTCAACGGCAAGGAAGTGCTGCACACATCCACCGGAGGCAGAGAGGTCAACAAATACGCCGATGTGCCCGGCGGCGAGAGCACATACTACTGGTTTGGGACGGATACGCTGGGCCGCGATATCTTCACGCGGGTATGGGCGGGCACTCGGGTGTCGCTGTATATCGCGTTCATAGCTGTGGCGGTGGATATGCTGTTCGGCATGGGTTACGGCTTGATATCGGGATTTTTCGGCGGTAAGGTTGACCTGATCATGCAGCGTATCGTCGAGGTACTCAACGGTATTCCAAACCTGATAATCGTGACGTTACTCATAATCGTTATGCGACCAGGCCTGATGTCCATCACGCTGGCGCTGATGATAACGGGCTGGATAGGGATGAGCCGCGTCGCCCGCGCGCAGATATTAAAGCTAAAGGAGCAGGAATTCGTGCTCGCGGCCAGGACACTGGGCGCGCGTGACTTCTACCTGATATTTCGCGAAATTCTGCCTAACATATTCGGCCAACTGCTGATTATGTCGATGTTCAGCATACCAAACGCGATTTTTACGGAGGCGTTTTTCGCGTTCATCGGCATTGGGATCCCGGTGCCCGGCGCGTCGCTGGGCACGCTGATATCGGAGGCGTATAAGTCGCTGACCACGCACCCATACATGATACTGTTCCCGGTGATAGTGCTGGGCCTGCTGATGCTGTGCTTCAACCTGCTGGCGGATGGACTGCGCGACGCATTCGATCCGCGCATGCGCGAGCGCTGATCGAGGAGGATGATTATGGAAACATTACAGAACATCCTCGATATCAAAAACCTCTCGGTGTCGTTCAAGACGGCCGAGGGTATGGTACGCGCGGTCAGGCACGTGGATCTCACGCTGGGCAAGGGTGAGACGCTGGCTATCGTGGGTGAGTCGGGCAGCGGGAAATCGGTAACGGTCAAGACCATCATGGGGATATTAAGCTCCAACGGCACCATCGACGATGGGGGCATAACGTTCCGGCAATTCAAGAACGGGAACACGCTGGAGTGGCAGCTGCTATCCATGACGCGTGCGGAACATCGCCGGGAGATCAACGGCAAGCACATCGCGATGGTGTTTCAGGATCCGATGACATCGTTGAATCCCGTGCTGTCGATAGGCAGCCAGCTGATGGAAGGCATGCGGCTTCACTTGAAACTGCGTCCGCGCGACGCTTGGGCGCGCGCCGTGGAGCTACTGGAGTTGGTGGGCATTCCTGAACCCGCGAAGCGAATGAAGAATTACCCGCATCAACTATCCGGCGGGATGCGGCAGCGGGTTGTAATCGCTATCGCGCTGGCGTGCGGGCCGGAGCTGCTGATCTGCGACGAGCCGACCACCGCGCTGGATGTCACCATCCAGGCGAAAATACTGGAGCTTATACAGAATATCCAGCGCAAGATGGGGCTTAGCGTGCTGTACATCACCCATGATATGGGCGTGGTGGCGAAGGTCGCGGATCGCGTCGCGGTGATGTATGCGGGACGGATTGTCGAGCGCGGCACAACCAACGAGATATTCTACGACGCGCGGCACCCGTACACGTGGGGGTTGTTGTCAGCCATACCCGATATGGACCAGGCGGACGACGTTTTGTACACGATACCGGGCAGCCCGCCCAATCTGATAGGCGACCAACCGGGCGACGCGTTCGCGCCGAGGAACCAGTATGCGCTGAATATCGACAGGCGGATCGATCCGCCGATGTTCAGGATATCGGAAACCCACGAGGCCGCGACATGGCTGCTCCATCCCAACGCGCCAAGGCTGGATATGCCCATCGCGCTGCGCTCGAGGATTGAGCGAATGCTTCAGGGTTCCAAGGCGGCCGGAGGTGGCGGAGCATGAATGCTGCTATGAATAATGCTATGAATAATTATGCAGACGCTTCAAGCCGTCAGCCTCTTCTATCGGTGGACGGGTTGAAGCAGTACTTCCCATTGAAGCGCGGACACGTTGTGCGCGCCGTGGACGGCGTTACATTCCAGATTTACCGAAACGAGACCTATGGATTGGTGGGTGAATCCGGCAGCGGCAAGTCCACCATCGGCAGAACGGTTATACGGTTATACGAACCGACGGCGGGGAATGTCGAATTCAACGGGCGCTGTGTATCCGGCCGCTTGAACGAACACGACCGCAAGATGCTGCGCACCAAGATGCAGATGATATACCAAGACCCCATGTCCTGCCTGAACCCGCGAAAAAAGGCGCTGGACATAATCGCGCAGGGCTTGGATCTGAACGGGTTCGCCCTATCGCGCGGCGAGCGGAGCGACCTGGTCTACGCCATGCTGGAGAAGGTGGGGTTGTCGCCCGATCACGCCAACCGATACCCGCACCAATTCTCGGGCGGACAGCGGCAGAGGATCGGCATCGCTCGCGCGCTGATTCTAAAGCCCGACCTGATCATCGCAGACGAGGCCATCAGCGCGCTGGATGTCTCCATCCAGGCGCAGATTGTGAACCTTATGCGAACAATCCAGCGGGAAACCAAGACGTCCTACATGTTCATAGCTCATGATCTGTCGATGGTCAAGTACCTGTCCGACCGGATTGGGGTGCTCCATCGCGGGCATTTGGTTGAGACGGGCACGAAATCGGAGATATTCGACAGGCCGCTGCATCCGTACACGCGCTCGCTGATCCAGGCGATACCGCATCCCAACCCCATCTATGAAAAGAATCGCACGGCCAAACCGTACGACATGAATGCGCAGGGCATCGTTTACAACGAGGGTCAGCTGCGATTGGTAGAGGGTACACACTTCCTGCTGTCCACTGAAGCGGAGTTCGGCAGGTGGACGTCCGTGTAAAACCTATTCGACAACAGACTTGCGTCTATTGTCGAATAGATTCGTAGTTTTATGCACAACAATTGCTGATGTGCACCGTTATCTTCTGGGATTCGCGCATAAACCCGTCGTATTGGGTTTGGTACGCAAAAACATAGTAGTCGCCGTCTGGGATACAAGGCGCGCCTACATACGGCCCGACCTGCGCTGAATTCAGCGTCGCGGACCATATGCCATTCTGATCGGCGTGACCCACGATCATTCTCACGATTGCACCGTTGCTCTTGCGCGTCAGCCAGACGTTGATCTCGGCGTTCGCGCCCGCGCCATATCCGGATAAGGTCAGCGCGCCGCCGCTGCACGACAGCGTCTGCCCCTCTGAAAAGTTGAATTTCAGCTCGGCTTTTTCGCAGGATTTGATGTTTATCCAGACGTTGTTGCCTGCTTCGAGCAGCACGTTCCCCTGCGCGTTCGTCTCGGTGAATGCCGCGTAATATTGCCCGGCTTCCAGGCCGACGACGTTCCTCGTGTTCGCATCCAGCCGCAGCGTCAGCGTCCAGTTCCCGTTGGCATGCACGATATTCTCGCTTGAATCTCTTTCAGGATACAGAAGTGAGAAGTCTGTGTCGTTCCGCCTTAGCAGAACATGCACATAGCCGCCGGGTACGCCGCCGCTGCCTGAAATGATTAACTGCTTCGGATCGGTGTCGAGGCAGATGGCTGTATCATTCGTCAGGTTCGGCTTGAGCCGTGGAATCCGCGAACCGCCGCCGCCGTTTCCGCCATCTCCATTGCCGTCGCCGTCTCCGCTATGCCAGCCGCAACAGCAACCGCAGCGGCCGCATTCATAACGGCAGCGGCAGCGGCGGGGTCGGTGGCAGTGCCAGGAGCGGTTATCATCATATTCATAATAATTCCGATCGTACATAATATACCCCCAATCGATGAGGTGGGGATGGATATATCCCCATATATATGTATGTGCAATCCCGTGATGTGTTCGGTTATAAATGGATCAATGATTGGATCATCTGAGGTGAACATGACCCGCAATTATATCAGCAGTGTTTGGTTGAGCAAGCCGATCGAGGAGGATTCATACCTCCGGAACCTGCCCGTCGTCCGCAGCCTGGACAGCTTGGGCGGCTTGGATTTCGACAAAGCGGTCACTTTCCTGGTGGGTGAAAACGGGACGGGCAAGTCCACGCTGCTCGAAGCCATCGCCGTCAAGTCTGGATTCAATCCCGAAGGCGGCACGCGCAACTTCCGGTTCGAGACCAACACGACGCATTCTGATTTGTACAAATACATAACTATATCCCGTGGATCCACGCCGCCGGACGGCTTCTTCCTGCGCGCGGAGAGCTTCTATAATACGGCCAGCTACATCGATGAGGTGTTTCAGGATCAGTTCAATACGCGCGGCAGCCCAAACTACGGCGCGCGCTCGATGCATACGCAGTCGCATGGCGAGAGCATCCTCGCGCTGGTGCAGCATCGATTCGTCGGCAACGGCTTGTATCTGATGGATGAACCGGAATCCGCGCTGTCGCCCAGCCGTCTGTTGACACTGCTCGCGCACATTCAATTATTGGTGAATAATCATTCGCAATTCATCATAGCTACACATTCGCCCATACTGATGGCTTTCCCAGGTGCGGAAGTGATCCTGCTCGATGAGGAGGGTATCCGCACGGTGGATTACCGTGAAACCGAACACTACCAGATTACACGGATGTTTCTGGATAACCCTGGAAGAATGCTCCGGCATTTGCTTGCCGACGACTAGGAAATCCTCACAGCGCAAACAACCCAGGCAGCACGTACGCCAGCAGCAGCATGGCGGCGCACGCTAGGATCACGCCAAGGCAGATCGGCAGCGTCACGTACTTCGTGCGCAGGCCCATCAGCGTGCTGGCGATCGCGGCGGTCCACGCGCCCGTGCCCGGCAGCGGTATCCCCACGAAAATCAATATGCCCAGCCACACCTTTCGAGGGTACCTGCGCGCCCAGCGTTGGCCAACATGCTGGGCCTTATTCCGCATCCACCTCGCACCGCGCCGCACCAACTTGATGCGGCCGTGCTCGCTCCAGTAAACGAGGATACGCTTGCCGAATATGACGACGAACGGCACCGGCAGCATATTCCCGGCCATGCAGACGATGGCGGCCAGCCACCAATTCAGCCCCAGCACGCTGGCTACGATCAGCCCGCCGCGCAGTTCGATCACGGGCAGCAGGGATATAATGAATACCACAAGATACGGGTTTAAGTACTTCTCAAGGAATACCGCGATCGCCTCTGCCAAAGCATCCGCCACCTTCTTAAGCAATAATGGTTATATTAGTATCCGCGCGCAAGATCCACGACGTGCCGCAGCGGTTCGCCGCGGCAGAATCTTACTATATTATCCTCGAATATCTCATAAATCAACCGGGCGTTTGTCGGATCGTCCGAACGCCCAGCCACATGAGGCGTTATAACGACATTATCCAGCGTCCACAGCGGGCTGTCCTTGGGCAGCGGCTCCACCTGCGTAACGTCGATGACGGCCCCGGCTATGTTTTGCGCCTCAAGCGCATGGATCAGAGCGGCCTCGTCCACCGTTGAACCTCGCCCGGCGTTGATGAATACGCTGCCTGGCTTCATCGCCTGGATGTGGGCGGCGCTAAACAACCCTTCGGTTTCACGCGTAGCGGGCAGGCACATCGCTACAACGTCGGCATTGGGCAGTATGCCCAACAGTTTGTCGTATGGGATGATCTCATCGACGCCTTCCGGCGGTGCTGTGACAGTGCGGCGCACGCCGTACACGGTTGCCCCTAACGCTTTAGCGTACTTGGCGAAGCGTCCGCCGATGTCGCCCAGCCCGATCATTACGACCGTGCCGCCGTAGAAAGTCGTGGAGAAGCCTATGCGTTTGTACTCTTTAAGCGGTTTAACGTTTATATACGTGTGGAAATTATGCATGATCAGCAGCGCCGCGCCCAGCATATATTCTGCTATCGTGGGGCCGAAGCCGCCCGACGCGTTGGTTATCACAACATCAGGGTTTGGGAATTCCGCCGTGCGCAGCGAGTCCACACCCGCCCAAGCCATCTGCAGCCACTTAAGCCTGGGCAGACGCGGCAGGAATTCGTTGGGAACTAAACCCAGCGCCGCGACGCACTCGTCCCATGGGAATTCGGGCATCGCGCAGCCATCTCGGAAGATGATTGGTTCGTAACCATTATCCCGTATGAGCGCGGCCAGCGAAGCATCGCGTTCTGCGGAAAACGGCGTGTTGCATAGGAGCATGTATTTGAGCATAAACAACCTCGATCCACGTTTCTATTATGGGATGGTATTATCTTGCATTTTCGAATGATTCGCTATCCTGACCCGGGAATCCTTCCTTATTTTGTCGCAATGTGGTATACTAAGCTAATTCGTGAATGGGGGCAGCCGGATGCGTGTCAAGGCTCGCGGGAAGATCAACTGGACACTGGATATAGTGGGCAAGCGCGACGACGGATACCACCTGCTCGATACGCTCATGCAATCGGTGGAGATGTATGACACGCTGGAATTCGAGCGGTCGGATGAGTTCGAGCTGCGGGCGGAAGGCCCGACGCGCGTTACGGCGGACGAAACCAACCTGGTGCTGCGGGCGATGCGGCTGCTATCGGAGCGGCTGGGACTGAACGTTGGCGCGCGGGTGATACTGACAAAGCGGCTGCCGCTAGGCGGCGGCATGGGCGGCGGCAGCGCGGACGCGGCGGCAACGCTGGCCGGGCTGAACCGATTCTGGCGATTAGGGTTGAAGGACGCGGAGCTTAGCGCGTTTGGGTTGGAACTGGGCACGGACGTGCCATTCTGTCTGACGGGCGGACTACAGCGCGCGACGGGCGTCGGCGAGAAGCTGGAGCGGCTGCCTGTCAACAGACCCGCATACTTGGTTATAATTCAACCATGCTGGGGATTATCCACGCGCGAGATTTATTCGCAATGGGATGAATGGGTGGACGTGCAGCCAAAACGCCCGGATCAGGAGCGCGCGGTCAGGGCGGCGCGGGCGGGTTCGCTGGCGCATATATGCGCCTCGATGGGAAATGTGCTGCAGGCGGTTGCCATCCAGCAGCGGCCCGAGATCGCGCAGGCGATCCAAGCGCTGGAGCACTTGGGCGCGATACGCGCGCAGATGACGGGCAGCGGGTCGGCGGTGTTCGGGGTATTCGCGTCGGCGTGGGCAGCGCAGTACGCCTGGGAGCGGCTCGTACCCATCTGGCGGCGATGCTGGACGACGCGGACGGCGTCGCGGGGATTGGTGTTTCGGGAGTGGTTGACGTAATACGCTGGACATGGTTCGCATA
>BNUH01000036.1 GCA_025997215.1 Clostridia bacterium | reverse complement strand
AAAGCTTACTTGGCTATGGAGTGCAGTCATCAACGTATCGCCAATCTCCGCAGAAATCCTAGCATTGGGGTAATCAGATAGCATTTTTTGCAAAATGCGTCCGTAAACATCCGGCGGTATTCCGTGCGAGAACAAGGCTTCTCCATTGACATCTGCAGCAGCGCCATTGTGCAAAATTACAGCGTCAGGACCTAATAAGCTGCAAAAATCAACAACAGTACGGCGTGGTCTCGCAGTGGCGAACACCACTTTAACGCCTCGCTCACGGCAGCGTTTCAGAACATCCGCCGTAATGCTGGAGATAGACTTATCCGAGCGAAGCAGTGTTCGGTCCAGATCGGTCACGATCATCTTTATTGCCATATACATACCTCAATTATGACCCGTATATTCCTCCGCAAGGATCGCGTAAACAGCCTCATCTATCCATTCCTTATCTACTCGCGCCTAGAAAGCTTTTCGATGTAAGGCCTCGCGCCTCATCCCATTGCGTTCCATGACACGGTAAGAGCCATAATTGACGGCAGCGCATGGCGCGATTATACGACGCATTTTCAAGTCCGTGAACCCGTATTTGATGAGCGCGCCCGCTAATTCTGTACCATATCCACGCTTATGATAATTTTTATGAAGAATCCAACCAAGATCACCGGTGTCGCTAGCTGCGTCAGGGTATATGCCACAGCTGCCAATAACCGCGCCTGTATCGTTCAACACTACTGCAAAATCCTTGCCAACTTTTGCTGACGCCAGAAATGCGCGCGTTGCACTAGCATCATTCGGCCCCCAGGCCATAATATATCAGCCTGCGTAACCGTCACCCTCGGCAGCGCAGAACCCCACGATGTGCGGGGTTCTGCATCGAGCCAACCTAACAACCTAGCACTTCGCCAAACGTATCTGCGCCAACTACACTGCCACGCGCCGCAATTCATCTATCTCGTTCATGCCTTACCAACCATCTATTGCATAAGTTCTATATCGGCCACTTCCGGCTTGGCAGCTTTCTTGAACTCCGCCGGCTCCGCCGCCGGTTCGAATGCGACAGACAGGCTCTCAATGTTTCCGTCGAATCCTGTCTTGAATGAGCAGGGCAGCGGTATGCCATGCATCTCGCAGTAGAACACATCGTAATGCTTATGGATCATCTTCATCGTCTCATCATGCAGAGTAATGGTGAAACCTTCGTCCGCGTGACTGACCGTCAACTCGCCATAGCCGGGATGTTCATACTCGCCGGCGTACTCTTCCAGCGAGTGCGTTAAGGGCTTATCCGGCTTGACCATCTTCTTGAACGCGTCCAGCTGATCCTCGCCCTGTTTCATAAGCTCCTTGATTTTACCATCCCAGAACTCCGGCCAGTCGGTACCGACCTTGCCCAGTATCTGATCGAACGCCGCGAATGCCAGCGCGTAGGTTGCGAACGTGCTGTCCTGATTGGTCAGCACAACGACGCCGCTGTTTTTCTCCGGCAGAAACGCGGCCAGCGCGGATGCGCCGAATACGTTGCCGCCATGTTCTACCAGCTTCTCGCCCCTGAAACTGGATATGAACCAGCCCAGTCCGTATCCCAGCGGTGTGTTATCCGGCACCTGAAAGGGCAGCAGTTCATAAGGAATATTGGGCTTCGTAAGCTCCGCATATGCCTCAGGCGCGAGCAGTACATCCTCGCCAACCTTACCCTTGTTCAGGTTGAACTTGATCCACTGCGCCATGTCGGAAGCGGTCGACTGGATGGATCCGGCGGGGCCGATCGCCTTTAGCGGCATGGACGCAATAGGCTCGTTAGCCTGGGTTTCCTTATTGATTCTGTAAAGCTGGGCGACGGGTTTACCCTCCAGTGGCGTCATAGGCGAGGTGTCGTTCATGCCTAGCGGCTTGAATATCTTTTCGGAGACGTAATCCTCCCAAGACTGTCCGGTGATTTTCTCAATGAGCAACCCTGCGGCCGCGAACATGTAGTTGTTGTATTCCCACTTCGAGCGAAAGGATTTGTTTTCCTTAAGATGAGGCAGGCGTTTCTCGACAAGCTCCGCACGCTCCGCGTCCTTCCAGGAGATCCACAATAGATCGTGTCGCGGCATGCCCGTGCGATGGCAGAGCAGATCGCGCGTCGTCGCGTGCTGGCTGGCGATCGGATCATGCAGCGCGAATGATGGCATGTATTCGCGAACAGGCTTGTCGATATCCAGCTTCTTGTCAGCGCTTAGCGACATAACAGCCGTCGCGGTGAACGCCTTGCTCGACGAGCCGATAGGCAGGACGGTATCGGCCGTCATGGGAATCTGCTTATCCGTATCGGCATAACCATATCCGCCGCTGAACACGACCTCGCCATCCTCTATGATCGAAACCGCGGCGCCCGCAACATTCATCAGCTGCAGCGCTTTTTCCGCTATTTTCCCAAACAATTCCGCATTAAACGCGCTCATGCGTTTGCCTCCTTATTGAAACGGATGGGTTTGACAGGCGGGCCTTCCAGCTGAACCTCCAGCGCCTCGATGTCCCCGCTTTGCCCTGTGATAAAGTTCATCTCCAAGTCCAGTTCGCTCATTTCCATGCTGATGTGCGCGGTGAATACGTCGTAATGCCAATTCTCAAGCGCATGACGTCCCTCAAGTAGTACGACGGTCTGCTTGCCGTCCTTCAGCTGCACCTTCACCGTGCCGTAAGGATCGTTTCGGTACACGCCTTCAAAGTCCGCAAAGTCACGCGCGGTTCGGATGGGCTTGCGCTTGTCAGCCTTTCCCTTGTTCTCCTCCTCGGCCTTGGCGCGGAATTCGTCCATGGCTTTGCCGATCTCACCGCCCCAATCCTTCGCGTCAGCGTAACCCATCAACCGATCGAAGCAGTCGTACATCGTGATGATGGGCAGCGCGCTGCCGCCCGTATTGACCTGCGCCGTCATGCCGATATTCAGTTCCGGCATGAACGCGACCATGGCGGTCGAGCCGCTGACATTCCCGCCATGCCATACGAGCGTCTTGCCGCGATAACAGTCCACGAACCAGCCCAGGCCGTAACCCATCGAGCGGATTTCCGGATACTCCCACGGGTACAGCGTGTACGCGATGTTGGGCGTAATCAACTGCGGGAACGTAGCGGACTTGATCAGCTCGCTATTGCCGACGACACCTTTATTCAGATTGAATCGCAGCCAGCCCAGCAGTTCTTCGGCTGAGGCGTTGATCGAGCCTGCAGGACCGTTAGCCGTCACACGCGTATATGAGACAGCGTCGAGGTCCAGCGTCTTGCTGTCGCGATTATACGCCAGCGCAAAGTCGCCGTCTATGACGCTGTCCTCGCAGTTGAAGTTGGCGCGCTTCATCCCAAGCGGATCGAATATCCGCTCACGGGTAAAATCCTCCCAGCGTTTGCCGGACAGCTTTTCGATGAGGTATCCGGCGCTGGTGAACATCAGGTTGTTATACTGCCATACAGAGCGGAATGGCGCGTTGGGTTCCAGTTTGCGAATATCCTTCACGATCTCGAGCCGTCCGATGTTGGGGCGCAACGCCCACAAGAAGTCGTGGCGAGGCAGCCCCATGCGGTGGCACAGCAAATCTCGCGCCGTGGCCTCAAGCGTGGCCGCATTATCCTGGAATATCAGTTCCGGCATATACTCGCGCACAGGCTTGTCGATATCGATGAGGCCTTCATCCTGCAGCATCAGCACGCCCGTGGCCGTGAACGACTTCGTTGCAGAACCGATAGGCAGCAGCGTCTTTTCGCTCATGGGAAGTTTTTGATCGACATCGCGCCAGCCAAATCCCTCACAGAATACGGCGTTGCCGTCCTGCACGACCGCGACGGACATACCCGCCTGATGCAGCGCATCCAGATTTTCCTTACACTTTTCCTTGAAACCCGCTAAAGAACCATTCGGCATAATAACCTCCAAGTTACCCAAGTTTCATCCAACAATTCTAAACCTTCTTAGTACCGAATCGCCTGATCCGCCGCCTTCCGACAGGTGACAACGCGCCCAGTGCTCCGGCGCTATCTCGCGCATCAACGGCGCCTCCGTCGAACAGCGCTTGGCGGCATATGTGCAGCGCGTGTGAAAGCGGCACCCGCTGGGCGGATTCACGGGCGATGGCAAGTCCCCTTCGAGCAACGATGTGGAGCCGTCAGTCGGAGTATTACTAGCATCGATATCAGGCGCGCTGCTGATCAGAGCGCGCGTATACGGATGCGCCGCATCCGTGAAGAGGGACTCGGTAGGCGCGAGTTCCACCACTTGCCCCAGGTACATGACGGCAACGCGGTCACATAGATACCGAACCACCGACAGATCATGCGATATGAACAGGTATGTGAGTTTGTGCCTCGCCTTCAGATCGACCAGGAGATTGAGAATCTGCGCCTGTATGGATACGTCCAGCGCGGAGACGGCCTCATCGCACACGACGAACTCTGGTTCGGCGGCCAGTGCGCGTGCGATGCAGATACGCTGCCTTTGCCCGCCGGAGAATTGGTGCGCAAACCTGTACAACTGATCCGCCGATATGCCGCACTGCTCTAACAACGCTGCGACGCGGTCGACCAACGAGCCGCGATGTGCCGCCATCCCATGCGCGCGCAGCGGTTCGGCGATCAGTTCCAGTACGGACATGCGCGGATCCAGGCTGCCGTATGGGTCCTGGAATACGATATTCATCCTTTTGCGAAGGCTCTTTTGCGCCGCGCGGTCGCGAGTGAACAGGTCAATTCCATCAAACGTTACCGTGCCGCTCGTAGCCTCAATAAGCCGCAGCAACAAGCGCGCCAGCGTGGATTTGCCGCATCCGGATTCACCGACGACGCCCAGCGTTTCATAACGCCTTACATTCAGGTCGACTGAATCCACGGCGCGCAGCAGTGCGCGGCGGCTGTCGGTGCCGCGCACGTCGAAGTATCGCGTCAGGCCAACGGCTTGCAGCAGGTTGTCTGTCATTTAAGGCTCCAGCATGCCGCGCGGTGCCCTGGTGCAATCTCACGCATCGGCGGCGGTTCGGTCATGCACTCGTAGCGCACATGGTGGCAGCGCGGGTAGAACGGGCATCCGGTAATGGCGTCGCGCTCCGCCAGCGAAGGAACGCTGCCGGGTATGGCGTTCAGCCTTTTCCCCGCCGCCTGACCAGTGGGCCGCGAGGCTATCAGCCCAATCGTGTACGGATGCGCAGGGTTCTTTAGAATCTCACGTACAGGCGCGCTCTCGCAGACGCGTCCGGCATACATGACCAGCACTCGGTCTGCAATATGCGAAATGACGCCCAGATCGTGCGATATAAACAGGCAGGCCGCGCCCATCTCATCCCGCGCGGCTTTAAGGATATTCAAGATCTGCGCCTGTATGGTAACGTCCAGCGCGGTGGTCGGTTCGTCCGCAATTAGCAGTTCCGGCTTACAGCATAACGCCATGGCGATCATGATGCGCTGGCGCATGCCGCCGGACAGCATGAATGGGTACGAATCCAGAACGTGCTCCGGTTCGGCTATGCGTACCTGTTTTAAGCGGCCTAGCGCAATGCCCCGCGCCTCCTGACGCGTGGCGTCCATATGCAGCATCACCGCTTCGCACATCTGGCTGGCGATGGTGAATACAGGATTCAGCGCGGCCATGGGTTCCTGGAAAATCATGCCGATCTCGCCGCCGCGCAGTTTGCGCAGCCGCGCCATATTCATGGTCAGCGTATCCTCGCCCTTGAACTTAATCGAACCGCCCGCGTACCTGCCGGGCGGGGTTTGAACGAGCCGCATGATGGCCTGGCTCGCGACGGACTTGCCGCAGCCCGACTCACCTACCAGTCCCAGCGTCTCACCCTTGTCCACGTGAAAGGAGACGTCGTCAACCGCGCGCAGCATGCCGCCGGGCGTATTGAAATGCACCCGAAGATGGTCAACGGCAAGAAGCGAATCGGACATGACAACGCCTCCCTATAGCCCTACTTAAAGTACCAATCCTTGATATTCAAGACGGGATCAAACTCCAGATCCAGCGTCGCCCCATACTCGAAGGATTGGTTGAACACCGGCAGGTATGGCGCATCCTTGGAGATGAGGTCAAACGCCTCCTGATACGCGGCTTTGCGCACGTCCTCATCCAAGGTAGCGTTCCCGGCGGCAAACAACTCATCCACTCGCGCATTCGAGTAACGCGCCAGGTTCAGGTCAGCGCCGGTAGTCAGCAGCCGTGCGTAGTTGGACGCGTCTCCCAGCAGCGTTACCGAGATGTTGCCCATCAGGTAGTTGCCGCTCATCAAATCCTGAACGTACGTCGCCTCGTCAGCCGCGCGCAGCTGGACATGGATGCCCGCCTCGGCCCAGTTATCCTGCATCACCTGTGCGGCGATGGAATATGTATCGCCCGGTAGGAACAGCAGCGGCTCGTCAAACGTGATCCCGTTGGGATAGCCAGCCTCGGCCAGCAGCTCCTTAGCCTTCTCAATGTTAAAGTCATATGTGAACATCTCATCGGCGGTGGGCACGCCCCACGTCATGGAAGGTACGCAGATCGTGTGCATCACATTGCCCGCTCCATCCAGCGCGGCGTACAGCGCATCCTCCTTGTTGGTGGCGTATGAAAGCGCCTGACGCACCAGCGGGTTGTTCAGCGGCTCGCGTTCGGTGTTGAAGATGACAAATACCACGCTGGGTGCGTCGAGGAACTTGGTCTGGTAACGCGGGTCGGACTCAATGCGGGCGCGATCGGCGGCCGAGATGCCGTTGTAATCGATCTCTCCGGCTTCGAACGCCATCTGCAGGGCCATGTCGTCCGCGATGGTCGTGGCGACGACCTTTTGAATCTGAGGTGTATCGCCATGGTAACCGTCAAACCGCTCGATGACCACGCGCACCTCGGGATCCCATTCGGTGAGCATGTACGGGCCGGTGCCGCCTGAGATCTCGTTGGTATACATCTCGGGCAGGCCTTGGTGCGCCGATTCGCTGACGATGGGGATCTGACTGATGTACTGATGGAACGTCGGGCTGATATTCTTCAGATGAAACACAACGGTATAATCATCGGCAGCCTCAACATAATCCAGAGCCTCGGTATACTGCATCGTGTAGAGAGACTGGGCGGCATACGTGAAGGAGTACACCACGTCGGATGCCTTCAACTCTCCGCCCGTCTGGAACTGCACGTCCTGTTTGAGATGGTATGTGTACGTCAGTCCGTCCTCGCTGGCCTCATACGAGGTGGCAAGCAGCGGCTCTTCATTCAGGAACACATCAATCCGATACAGCGTTTCATACAGGTTGAACATCAGGTTGTTGTCAACGGTGCGTGAGATGTGGTACGGATCGGTCGTCGTGTACGTCTCGGTGATGCCGATGTTCAGGACTGTGCGCGGCTCCGCGTAAGATGGGGCCGCCAGCATCAGCAGCATGGCGAGTGTGAGCGCGATGACGGTGGTGCGTTTCATGCGGAATTCCTCCTTGATTCTACATATTCTTACTTTTTTTTGCACTTGATAACATTGTGATGGAGCTACCTTCTTAACTTTGGATCGAGCGCGTCGCGCAGCCCGTCGCCCAGCAGATTGAACGCGAGCACGGAAACCAGCATCGCAAGGCCTGGCGCGAGCATTAGGTACGGCGCGTTTCGCAGGTATTTCTGATATTCGGACAGCATGTACCCCCATTCGGGGTTAGGCGGCTGCAGACCCAGGCCCAGGAACGACAGACCTGCACCTGTCATGATCATGCCCGCGATATAGCTGACGGTCTGCAGTATCAGCGGACCTATGGCGTTGGGCAGTACGTGCCGCGTGATTATGCGTACAGGACTGGAGCCGCACGCTCGCGCGGCCTCGATATATTCCTTATCGACAATATTCAGTATGACGGCGCGCACGAACCGCGTGCTGGACGGTATGGACGCGATAGTGATGGCGATCAGCATGTTGTTAAGCCCGGGCCCCAAGGCGGCGACGAATGACAGCGCCAGCAACACGCCCGGTATGCAATGGAATATGTCGCTCACTCTCATTATGATGTTGTCCGTCATATTCCCGCAGTACGCGGCGGCGGAACCTAACAGCATTCCCACAGCCATTGAGCACAGCGAGGGCAGGAACCCCATCGTCAGCGATACGCGCGCGCCATGCAGCAGCCGCGCCATCACGTCCCGTCCAACGTAGTCAGTGCCCAGCCAATGCGCGGCGGAAGGCGGCTCGAACTTCGCTCTGACATTCTGCTTAATGGCCATTTCGTACGGCATGAGCAGCGGTGCGACAGCGGCCAGCAGAAACAACAGCAAAACCATGCACAGGCCCACCACGGCGGGCTTGTTCGACGAAAACGAACGCCACAATTCTTTGGTGCGTACGGTAGGCGGTGGCGGGAGAATGACTCTTACCGCATCCAGTTGAGGTGAACTTCCCGGCTGCGGCGCAACGCTTGTCACTGCGTTAATCGGCTTTACATCGATCGGCGTTACATCAGTCGGCGTTACACCAATATCATGAGGAGCGTCTGGCGTTTCCTCATCCTTATCCCACGCGTCTATGCGCTTCTCCAGCCGCTTGGCGCGCTCTTCGACACGCTTGACGAAGCGTTCGACGGGATCCACCATATGTTTGTGAAAAAAGCGTTCAACAGGATCCATCGGCGCACCTCACGATGAGAATCGGGCGCGGATACGCGGATCCAGCGCGGCATATATGATATCTACCAACAACACAATCAGCATAAATATAGCGGCCAGAAATATCGTACAGCCCATAACCACAGGCATATCGCGCTGC
Organism: Clostridia bacterium; assembly: GCA_025997215.1. Next base: position 19,319 of record BNUH01000036.1, on the reverse strand, counting down.
TGAATCGCGGTAACCAGCAGCCGCCCCACGCCTGGTATCGTAAAGATCGTTTCGATAATGACCGTGCCGCCCAGCAAGCTGGAGAACATCAGGCCCGCTCCATTGATGATGGGCAGCATGGCGTTCTTGAACGCATGTTTCCATATGACGGACAGTTCGTGCGCGCCCTTCGCGCGGGCCGTCTTGATGTATTCCTGATAAACAACATCCAGCATGGTAACACGCGTCAGCCTGATAAATCCGCTGGAGGCCGGTATTGCCATCGCTGCGATGGGCAGGATATAGCCCCTCCACGATTCCACACCGTGGGTGGGCAGCAGTCCCAGCACGAGGCTGAACAGATACAACAGCAGAAGCGCAAACCAGAACGTGGGTATGGCCGAGAGAAACATGGCGTACACGGTAACCGACGTATCTATAAACGTCGCGCGCCTCGTAGCCGAGAGAATACCCAGCGGCACACCCAGCACGAGCACGGTCAGCACCCCATAGAAAGCGATGCCAGCCGTTATGGGCAGCCGCCTGACGATCTCGGTAACCACGGATTCGTTAGAACGATACGATCTCCCGAAGTCAAACCGGGTGACTGCGCCGACTACGAAGTCCGCGAAACGCACAAAAAACGGGCGATCCAAACCCCACTGATGGTTAAGCGCGTCCACAGCCTCCTGCGTCGCGGATATCCCCAGCTGGATGCGCCCCGGATCGCCCGGTATCAGCGCTAGAATAAGAAAGACGATGAACACAACCCCAATGAGGGTGGGGATAAGCATGGCAAGGCGTTTCAAGCAATATCGCGCCAGCGTGATCCCTCCCCTTCATATCATCGGCTGCCTAGGCAAATTTCGATTGAATTTTGAATATTTTACACCTGCCGATTGCAAATGTCAACAGCTTCCGACAAAATGTTACATTTTCACAAATTTACCTCCTCCTTCTTGCGTTCGAACTTTATAGGCCCAACGCGCGGTTCCATATCCGCCTCAACGGACTGAACCTGCCCTTCCAGGTTCATGCGAAATGCTAGTGTCAACGGCATTTTCGCGCCATCAACGCAGTAATGCGTCAAGAATGCGTCATACGCAACGCAGGTCAGCGGCATCGGCATTCCATTATATCGCACAAGGAGTTTATCCTTACCGTCGTCTACAGTAAGCGATACGTTTATATCGCCGTAACCGGGCGCGGTATACTCGCCAACATAATCCTCTAACGGATGTGTCGGCGGTGCGGCGGGATTTATCTTGGCCAGCAGGTCAGCCCACTGTTTGTCAAGCCCTGCGTGCATCCCATCCAACGCATTATTATAAAATTCAAACCAATCCGTATCGTCAACGCCCAACAGAAGGTCGGCCAGCGCGGAGGCCGCAGCCCCATGCGCGAACGATCCGTCCGCATTGCCGAATGTAACGACGCCCATATTGTCATCGGGAAACAGCAGTACGGCGCAGCCGAAGCCATCTATCGCGCCGCCATGATTGACCCGTGTATGGCCGCGGTACGCGCTGCCGCCCCAACCGAATCCATACGTAGTCTGCAGCGTATGCGGCAATTTGGCTGACTCGGGGATCACGCGCGGCGCACGCAGCTCGCGCATGGTCTCCTCGTTAATGATGCGCAGGCCCTGCCAGCTCCCGTCGCCTAGCATGAACGCAACCCACTTCGACATATCAGCGGCGGTCGACGTCACAACGCCGCATCCGCCCATCGCGTCTACTTCATAATACGGAATGCGGTTCAGCGTCTGCCCGTCGAAACGGTATGGCCGTGCGGCGTTTGCATCATTGTCCATACCTTTTATGCGCGCGAAACTGCGCGTCATACCCAGCGGCGCGAATATCCGCTCTTCAAGAAACTGGCTCCACGGCTTACCGGACACGCGCTCGACGATATAACCCAGCAGTGTGTACATCAGATTGCTGTATTCATAGTGGGATCGAGGCTCGCTGCAAGGCGGCAGATCGGCGATCGTCCTGCAGTATTCCTCCGTCGTTCGCCCCTCATAGTCCGGCGCGGAGTACCACGCCAGATCATGCCCCGCTATGCCCGTCATATGGGTCAGCGCATCCGCTATCGTCGTGCGCTGTCCCGCAATGTCGTCCTTCATCTGAAAAGCGGGCCAGTGCTTGCGTATGCGGTCGTTCCATCCCAGCTTGCCCTCGTCCTTCAGGATAGCCAGGCACGCGGCGGTCATAGCCTTCGTGCATGAGCCGATACAGTAGCGCGTGTCCTCGTCAGGCGCAAGCCGCTCCTCCAGATCGCGGAACCCAGCGCCACCGATATGCTCAACCTGCCCATCCTTTATCACGGCATACATCACGCCGGGAATATGGAACTCATCCAGCTGCCCCGACAGTCTCGCCTTGAACGTATCCAGCGCAGCGTAATCCAGTGAACCAGCCATCGTATCGCATCCTTTATACATCTATTTCTATTAACTGATCCCTTCAGCTACTCCTCCAAGCTCTCTCATAAAACGACGTATACGACAGAATTACTGCAAGTCTAACTCTACCTAACCTTTTCGATACTCCGACGGCGAGACACCTACTATCTGCTTAAACCTTTTCAGGAAATGCTTTTCATCACTGTAACCAACTGTCAGCCCGATCTCGAATACCTTCATATCAGTTTTGCGTAGAAGTCGCTTTGCCTGGTCGATGCGATACAATATGGGCATCATCTCCGGCATCGTATCACTATCGACGTATATGCGGAATGCGTACAGGTATGGATTCGCATCGACCATCCTACCCAGATTGGATACGTCTCCTCTGAAAAAATTGAGGCTGTCCATCACACTGACGCCGCTCGGTTCGCCAGCGCTTACCCGGCGCAGGTAATCCAACAGACGCGTATTACCGGAAAATGCCTGTGCGGTGACGCGGCATACATCCGCAGTACGAGCGGCATTCATACGGGTTTGTTCCATATGCAGACGGACGCAGGCGATTTTCTCACTAATCAACGTCTCGCGGGCACGACTGAATAATAATCCGGATAGTATCATCACCGGGATGAAAACTATCAGGAATATCATAGCCGCAAGCTTTCTGTTCAGCGGCCAGCCGTAAAAGAAACGCGCCCATCACCTCATAATGATATTGTACCAAATGCCGCGTCCGAATCCGCCAGCAGCAATTTTGGCAGCGTCAACCCCATTCAGCCTTGATCTTCAGGTCGGCGTTGGATTCCGGCGTATCCAGCAGGAACGTAACGCCTGTGTACTGCCCAACATCTGGCGCTGCTTGGATACCTGGCAGATTTCAGGATGAGGTGTGTTTTTTACAGTTATGAATTAGCGTAACCTGTGATTATCTAGGATGTACTATACGATTCTGATGCAACAACTCCCACGCCGTCGGGAATCAGCGCGATGCTGAATGCCGAACCAAGCCACTCCGCTACCATCGTTAACGCTTGCGCTGGATCGGCTGCCCAGTGCATGTGCATTGCCTCGATCAGTCCTCGGTTCTCTTCGCCTGTCACGAAAATTACCCGCGCATGAGTCAGCACCCGCGCTAGGATTTGCGCTTCCCATTGATCCGGCGCAGTTTGCTCCGGCGGCATAGCTTGAATTTGGCGCAACAAAGTTTGCGGAGTGTCCGCCTCATTCAGAAAGCGAAAGAACGCCTCGCCACCCGCGCCGTCACCTAACGCCGCGCACATTATGATCACACCGCCTCGGCGTACGCAAGCTTCTCCTGCTGTCATACCCTTTACGGATTGGTAAATGTTTTGGTCCAACGGGTATCCTCCATTGGAAGTGATTACCACATCCGCCGACACCCGCGCAACGCTGGTTCGACGAAGGCAAGCGTCGCAACCTGCCTCATGCGCTGTTCTCGGGTGACCGGCGACGACTTGCGCAACGCGTTTATTCTCATCCAGTATCACATTTAGGATGAAAGCTAAGCCAGCTTGTTCGGCAGCCCAACACATATCAGTGTGCAGCGGATTCCCAACTAGACAACCCTGCCTGGCTTGTGGGTTTTGTATAAACCCGGAGTTGTGGTTGTACAGCACGGTGTCGCGACTGGCGATGCCGGGTAGGATGCTCTTTCGGCCGCCAGAAAACCCCGCGAAGAAATGCGGTTCGATGAATCCTTCAGCCACAATCAAATCCGCCCAAGCAATCAACCCGTTAAGCCGCAGCGCGCCGCCGGACGGCAGCTGTCCTTTGTACACCATACCGTCGGTGTCGTCGCAGCGGTGGTTTATCAGTGTTTCATGGTCGACGATGGAGCGGCCAAAGCGGGCGATCATTTCATCCTGCCGCATCGGGCGATGCGTCCCAGTCGCGATAAGGATACGGATATCTGCGGTGGGATTGCCCGTTCGGATTTCCTCCAACAGAATGGGCAGCGTGATTCCGCTGGGCATTGGTCGCGTGTGATCGCTGGTTATTACAAGCACACGGCGTTTGCTCTCTGCCATGACGTGCAGCGGGGGCGAATCAATCGGTGCGGCTAATGCACGACGAACCCGCATTATTTCCGCATCATCCGATCCCTCCAAAACGTCCAATGGCTGTTGAGCCGTTAGCACACCCGCGACGCGCTCCTCTGGCACGCTAACTGTCAGCTTGGTTTTCCCATACGGTATCGAAACTGTCAGCATAATCCATCCTCCATAAACTCAGCTGCAGCTTTAATGCCCCTTCTGCGCAGCCGCCCACTTCTTATACTCACCCGGCGTCATGCCCGTATTTAGCGTTCTCGCGCTAACCCTTTTGATAATCACAAGTTGTGACTGCACTTATGTTACCAGAAGAATGCATGAATAACAAGAGGATATTTCAGCGTCTGTTCCTATCCCGATACTGCGCATATACGCCACCCAGCCAGACGGACACCTGTATCGGCAACTGGTTCTACGACGCCGCTGGCGTAGTTCAAATTGCGCAGCTCATAGAAGCTCATTTAGCTTCGAGAATACCATGATATTAAACGAGCTTCTGAAGGCCTTCCTGAGCCTCCTACGAGGTGCTGTGGTCTGCAGCTTCCAGAACGCTAGATTTAGAATACGGCCATCCTCTGGTCGGCTCAAAGAAAGCTAGTAACCTCCTGAGTGTACGCACTCCGCGCGGGCATCAACGCGCCTATAATTCCCGTTAGCATGTAGATGCCGGCAACATATAACTCGCGCAGTTCAAAATGTACGTCTGCGTATATCGCCATCCGCTCGCGCATGTACCCGCCGATTCCCGCCGCAATCGCATGCCCCAGCGCCAAACCCAGCACATTTGATGAGACCATAACCAACAAGCTCTCCGCGATGACCATGCCTAGCAAATGCCGCCGTCCCGCGCCAAGCGCGCGGAATATGGCGTTTTCCTTCTGACGGTTGAGCACGGACCAGTATAATGATATAACGACCGTCGCAAATCCCAGCGCGGCAACCGCATACGATACGAGTCTTAACACATCCTCGCTCTGGCCGATTATGCCGAACAGTTCGCCGACCACTTGGCCTGGGAAAACGCCTTGCGCTTTTGTGCTGCTACTTAGTTCTTGGTACATAGTCATCAATCCAACGTAATCTTTGGGTGTGATGATGAATGCTGACACATTTCGATCAGCGCCGTGGATATCCCAATATGTTTCTATGGATGTAAATATCCCGCTGTCATACGGGCGGCGCATCTCGTTTAAGATACCGACCACCGTATATGCTTTATTGTGGTCGTGATCGTCATCATCAATCAGCGCGGCCAGTCCATGCGTCGCGGTGACCTTATCGCCAATCTTCAAGCCGAGATTTTTCGCCGTCGACGCGCCTAGCACGATTTCATATGGATTTTCAAAGAATCTGCCCCCGCTAAGCTGGAATATCGGTTCGTCCTTGATGCTCAGGCGCATCTCAAGTATATCGGCGCTTGTGCCAACGATGCGATATCCCATATAACTATCGCCAAACGCCAACGGCACGATCCGGTTCACACGTTCGTCACGCTTGAATTCCTCATACAGCGCGCCGTCGACATTTCCTATGGGCGTATCTTGCAGGAACACCGTGTTCAATACCAACTGCGCCGCGCTGCCTTTCGCCCCGACAATCATGTCAAACGGCATGGTTGTATACACAACGCTATCCTTTATTGATGATGAGACCAGCATTACGGCTATCGTCAGACTGACCGACAGCGCGGCGACCGCCACAGTCAGAAGATATTGGCGCAGATGAATTTTTATGTATTTAAGCGATATATTTATCAGCATCCGGCAGCCTCGGTTCATCCAGGTTGATTCTGCGGTGAAAACCGTCGAGCGTCTCGCGATCATGGCTGGCCAGCAGCAGCGTCAAGCGCTTTTCGTCGCATGCGCTATGCAGCATGTTCAGCACAAGCGACTTATTCTTGGCGTCGAGATTCGCGGTGGGTTCGTCGGCGATGATCAGCGGCGGATCGTTCGCCAACGCCCGCGCGATACACACGCGCTGCTGTTCGCCGCCGCTGAGTTGACCGGGCAGATGCCGCGCTCGTTCAGCCAATCCGACACGCTCCAGCAGCAGCAGCGCCTTGCGTTCTATCTCGCCGCGGGATTGGCCGCCTTTGCTAAAAAACATAGCCACGGTAACGTTATCCAGCGCGGACAGATATGGTATCAAATAAAAGAACTGGAATATATAGCCAACATGCCGCGCGCGGAACAGATCGCGCTTGGATTCGCTTAATCGATCCAACCGCACGCCGGCTACCTCAACTTCGCCAGACGTGGGTTTGATTATGCCGGATAATATATGCAGCAGCGTGGTCTTGCCGGAGCCGCTCATGCCGCACACGCCGACCTTCTCGCCCGCCGTGATTGATAGACTGTCTATCTTCAACGCTTGGATGATACCGCGAGAACCCGGCGCGCGGTATTCTTTCACAACATCCGTTAATTTGATCATGTTCTCACCCAATCTTCGACATTTCCGATATTTCCGACATCTATTGAAGCGGAACGACCTTGTCTGCGTATATGCGTATTTGACTGATGAATCCAGTAACTTCATCTGTATAACTGCCTGTGTCCAATCGACCCGTCACTTCAAGCGGCGCGGTGGTGGCAATTATGGAACTATTCTTTTTCATATAAACCAAGACGATGTCGGCGGGCCAGCTTGCGTCCGAATCACAGAATGGACAGATGGACATGGGCTGTGATGTCAGCACGAAAAAATCCAGCGACGGTTTGAGCGGCGGTGCCATGTAACCTTTCATAACGATTGTTTTACCGGCAAGCTCATTCAGCTTATCAGAAAAACTTAGGCCGCGCACGCTGGATTCGCCGTACAGTTCGGAAAACTTCAACGGGACAGGTACGGCGGAATCCCGATGGTTCTCATCAGGATTCGTCGTACTGGAAGGAGAGCAGCCAGCCGCAAGCAGCACCATCAAGATTAACACAATCAACGTCAGCCGTTTCAGCATGATCGGCCCTTTCTTCCGATTGGAATTGTTATTACTTGCTAAGGTTCAGCGGGTCAAGCCCCAGCGCGTTGATCATCGCAAAGAACACCTGCGTGTTATCAGTGATCGTGCTGGTGAAGTAGTCGCTGCCCGCGCCGTATGCCACTAGCGTCACATCGTCAGCGGAATGCACTTCCTGCGACTGATCGGGTGTTAGGTTCGACGGTATCAGGATCGGTTTGTTGGCTATGCGTCCCTGTGCGTTGGGTACCGCAACGCCATCGACGATCACGGCTGGCGCGCTGGGCGTAGCGTGATAGCTGAAGTCCTCATAATACGCGGGATGGTTGCCCCAGCCGATGAGCAGCGTCACATCAGTTATTATCTCATCAGGGAAGCCATCGCCGTCGGAATCTGTGTAGGTGGGATAGCCCGCGTTCTCATACAGCTGGATCTTGTCCGCGCCGGATTTGCTGTTGTCGAGCGTGCCGTACACGGATATCGAGTGGCTGTGATCCGCCACAACGATGACCAGCGTATCGCCGTTTTGATCCGCGAACGCTTTCGCCACGCCGACGGCTTTGTCAAACTCGATCGTATCCCACACCGCGCGTTCCCAGTCCATCGCATGCTCTTGCTTGTCGATCAGCGCGCCTTCAACCATCAGGAAGAAGCCGTTCTCGTTCTTGCTGAGCGCGTCGATGGCGGTCTGGGTCATATCGAACAACGCGGGCTGATTGTCGTATGATCCAAGCACGCCGGGGGATTGCTCGATAAACTTGTCGATGTAAGGGGACATGTTGCCGCTGTTGAATAAGCCAAGTATTTGTGTGGTGTCTGCACTAAGCGCATTCAATTCTGCCGCATTTCCCACGATGGAATAGCCAAGGTTCTCGAACTCCGTGATAGCGTCGCGGTCGTCCGCACGCTTGGATCCTGTCGTTGATTGCGGCCAGAACCATGCCGCGCCGCCGCCCATGATCACATCGGGACGCTGACCGTCCAGCAGCATCTGATCGACGATGCTTGCCATCTTCGAACGCTGCGGCACATGTACGAACATCGCGGCGGGTGTTGCGTCCGTAATCTCGGACGTTGTCACCAAGCCTGTCGCCATACCTGCGCGCTTGGCCAGCTCGACGATATTCTCTACCTTCGGCGCGACTTGATCCGCGTCGTTCGGGTAGAATGTGTACAACCCCATCGCGTTGTTGCTTGTCTTATGACCAGTCGCGTAAGCCGAAGCGCTGTTTGCGGAATCGGTCACGAGGCTGTTAAGGCCGGATGTTGTAACGATCGTTGCCACATCCATCACATCCATATTCAAATAACCATTATACTTGCCCTCGACCAGGTTCTTGGATACGATGCGCGCTGCCGTGCGAGTCTGCTGCGCTAAACCGTCGCCAATCATCAGGATGACGTTCTTAGCTTTCTTCTCCTGCGCCTGCAGCACATCGTAAACGACGGTCTTGCTCATGCCCGCCGCCGATACATTAACCTCGACGGAACCGGTCTGTGTGAACGAGACCGCGCTCCACATGCGGTACACGCCATCCCGCGTAGTAGCCGCTTCCTGAAAATCCTTACCCAGAAACTCGGACGCGTCAACGCCGTTCAGCGTAACGCTGAACGAATCTACCGCGCCGCCAACGTTGTTGACTTCCACCTTGAAGTCCACGACCGCTCCAGCCAGGATCGTTGCGCGATCCACCGGGAACACCGTGATCGAAGGCGCGGCTTCAGCCGAAACGGTAAGCGGGAACGCGAATGATGCCGCGGCGAATACGATCGCCATTGCCAGCGCCAGAACCTTAGCAAATTTGCGCATGTCTGTCCCTCCATTTATTATTGACAAGCCCTATTTTAAGGAAGGCATGTAAAGTCCGAAAGCGTGCTTGCGTAAAGTTTTGGTATCAAGTAGATTGATGTGACAATTACCGTCACGACGCCTGGGTTGTATCTTCCCACCATTGGCAGTGATCCTTATAACCATGCCTCCCCTGCTAATACCTCCATGACCACCTTTGCTTTGAACTGCGCTGGATAATTCTTCCTCATTCCTCCAGTTTGTCCACTACTTAGCTCCTCTTTTTTCGTGGTCCAGTTTTATAGTAAGAGTATATGGAACCAACCGACACCTATCACGCGTAACACATCATATCATAACTCCGAAAAGTTGTCAAGTGGTTGTAACGAAATATTTTCGTGCACACTCCGTTCACTTGTAACAATTTGCGGTGTATCGCCAGCGCATCGCCGAAATTGATGCGGCGACACTCCCACCCGATCATGGAATACGCGGAAGAATTGCCGATAATTGTAACATTCCTTCACATTAGCCAGTCACGCCGCATATAATATACAAGTATTATTGCGAATAATAGTATATTGTGTGACACTGCCTGGAAGATGGTGAGGTTATCTGTGTCTATAGCTGTTTCTACCATTCAACAGTTTATGGAATATCTGCAAAATGCCAATTCTGGCGATATATTTTCACTGGATAATGATATCCGTGTACTGCCTGAGGATAACTTCACATCTATAAATGTACAAAACAAGCAGATAACGATAGAAGGCAACCACAAGAAGATAGTCGGCCTTACCACTTCACTGTTCAATAGTTTTGATGCGGGAGAAGTGGTCATTAATAACCTGGAGATCGTCGTCGATATCGATTACGACGCTGCATACGCAGAATCATTCGGCGCGTTCGCGGGGTTTGGCATTTTTACCATGAATAATTGTATTGTTCGCGGCAGTATCCGCGTTTATGGCGTACACGAAGATACGTTCCTGACGCTGGGCGGTTTCATTGGCGGCAGACCCATCATCAATTATTCTTTGTTAAAGTGTGAACTGCACAACTGCGTGAACTATGCAGAGGTCGTCTGCGATGCTACACCGGAGATGGCTGCGTATATCGGCGGCATATTCGGTTGCTGCATATATAATAAACCATCTTATATAATCAATGAATGCTATAACTACGGCCTGGTGGCGTGCCATACCATCCCTCAATCGCCATGGTTCGAGACGCAGCACCTCATCCAGTTGGGCGGTATTGTTGGCGTTCTCAATGGGCGAGACTCCAATCCTATTACCGTGTTGTCGAGTGTTAATTATGGATCGATCGTCCTTGATGTCCCGGCCGGATTGAACTACAACGCGTCGATAGGCGGCATCGTGGGTGATGTGGATGCGTGCGCAAATGTCGAATATTGTAAAAACTATGGCAGATTAGCCGACATATCCCCAAACTCACAGAGCTGGACCAATGCCGTCAACAGGGAAGGAACCGGCGGCATCGTCGGACGGTTTGTGGCGACCAGCAGCTGCGTACTGATAGGCTGCGTCAGCGCAGGTAATATAGCGGGAGGCCGATACACGGGCGGATTGATGGGTTCGATCACGTTGGGCGGCAGCCCCAGCCAGATTACCGACAATGTAGTAGCGCATATAATGATCCAAGGCGCGCAATATGTCGGCGGCGTCAGCGGAATCATTTATTATTCGTTTATAATAACAAATACCGACAGCGTTATCGTAAATAATAACATATACGCCATCAGCATCGAAAGTTCATCGCTGTCCGGCAATGTGGGCCGCATAATCGGTTCGCCAGCGGCATCAAGCGCTGTCGTGGAGCTGTCAAACTGTGCCGACGAATGTATTCTGATGTACGGCACTGCTTCAACACCGGATAAGAATATCACGCTGACACACGCGCCGCTCACCGATCCCGACATGATATCGCCCGATAATAACCAGGGCTGCAGCTTGGGCGATCCGTCGACATGCACGCCCAACTCGCCTCACTATGTCGTGAGGTTTTATCCCAGCAAGGCTGCCAGCGACAACCCGGACACCGAGGCCATATATGCAGCCGTTACCCGTGACGATGAGCGGATTGATATGCCAAGTCCGACCAACGATCCAATGGGCCAAGCCAGCGCCATCAAATGCTGGTGTCAAGCCTATGACGGAAAGATTCGGCACGTTACCGCCGGATCACGTTTTTTTGATAATGCCAGATTGTTTCCGTGCAATACTGTGGGCGATACGGAGCCCTCGGAACCCTCCGTCGCGGCGCTGACGAAGGTTGTGGCGTCCATCAGCCGCAGCGATATTGGCGCCAGCAAAATGCTGAACTCTATCAACGCGCTGCTGCATGCGTTACTCGTCAATGAGAACGCATCGGTTACTGATACCGTAATCACAAACACCGCGCTCAAATTGGTGACAACCATGTCAGTTATGGCCCAAGTTACCGCGCAAAAGTTATGCTGCATCGCAGAGTCGCCATGCCTGTGCGTCGGTTCGCCGAATCAGTCGTCCAACGCATTGACCGATGTGCTTACAGGAGTATGCGCGATTGAGACGGCGGTCAGCCGCTTAATCAATACCGGAGCGGCAGTCATCGACAATGAGGCAGATATGGCGGGCATAATCAACGCCATATCGGTTATCAAGGGACTATCCGGCGACGCGGCGGCTATTGAGAAAGCCAGCCAGCATAAGCTGTGCTGCGCGCTGCAGCTGATCAAGGCGAGCACCAGCGTATGAAGTAATATGCGTTAATTATCCTGCTCTGTCATGAATGCAAGCACGCCGCATAATTTGCACTTAAGCTGGTTTTCGATCGTCACAGCGACGGCGGCGACATCCTTAATGCTCCCACTGACGGCGAGCAGGTCTGCGACGTTAGCTGACTTCCCTACCTCACCCATGGTTTGGGCGTCGGTCAGCTTAATCGCATTGGTGAGTAGTTCGCTGTTAGCATTGACTATATGGGAAAGCGCGGCCTCCTGCAGCGCTATGGATGCGATAATGCTGCTGAGCGCGTCGCTGCCGCTGATGTCCGCCAGGCAATCTTCATTCACGCTGCTCCACCTGCGGTTCGGCGGGCGGCGTGCAGTCTGCTGATTCATCCAGATTCAGGTTCGAGTTGAGGTACAGTAGAATGCAGTTGAGTTTTTCGCGCAGTGATGATTCCATAGTTGCCATAGTCGACATCAGTTGGCCAACGGAATCATTGACGGATAGCAAATCCGCCAGGGCTGGCGCAGCGCCTTCAGGATACCGCTGTCCAAAGTCTTCGGACGTCGGATCGGTCAGCGCGACAGCCTGCTGGATTTTTGCGCCGTCCGCGTTCAGTAGATTCGCGATAGCTGTTTCCTGCAGGGCGATTGAACCCATGACATTATACAACGCCAAATGCGTATCTATTGTAGGAATCTTAATGGTTGGCAGGCTCACAGCCCGAACCTCCTTCCTGATGCGGATTATGGTAGTTAATGCCAGTATATGCTGATAATGGCATTGTGTGAATATATGCTTAATGGCACATGGGTTAATTAGGCGTACAGTCACAATCTCGCTGGCAGTATGAGAATTCTATATACTTGAGGAAATCAATCACGCGTTTATGCTTTTTGGTAATGACGCATTCCAATTGCTTGATGCTGTCCATCATCCGGTTGGCAGAATTGTTGACGCTTACCAAGTGCACCATTGCGAGAGCGGGATTATTCGCGTAGACCGCTGACTGCGTCGGGCTGTCGGGGTCCGTCATACGCGCCGCCGTCTGTATCTTAATCGCTTCACTCTCCATAATCCTGGCCAGTGCGGTTTCCTGCATACCCACCGATAGCGCGACTGCGCTGAGCACCTGAGCGCGCTCGTACCATGGCATACGTCCGCCGAGTATGCATGGATAATGCTTCCAGCGTGCTATCAGTTGTATATCCATTGGGACAGGCTTGTTGAAGGCCCAGGGGTTCAGAATGTTTCCGTTCAAATACCAGCCCAGGAATTGATCGCAGCCGCGTTCCGGATCAGGAGGCTTAGTTGCTAACTGTCCGGCGAGTATCGTCTGCTCCGGAATCTCGTTAGCGCCCTGGGTATCGAAGAACACTGTTACTGGTTGAGGGCATGAGTTGGCTATCCACCGGGCGTACAGGCGCATGTTCTCTGTTATAGGGATGTTGAATTCCCACTTGGTATTGGGCTCAAATGTGCTGGACGTGTACCAGCCGTCGAAATAGTCGCATCCGCGCGTCATGGTCTCGGGTTCCTCGGCGAGAGCGTCCTGCTCAACCGACTGGGCGTCGGGCGGTGGATCGCCGCCGTTGGCTGTAAATGCAACGTTGTAATAGCACGGTACAAATGTTTCCTTGCCGTATAGGGTCAGCTCAGGTACGTCCACTGGCAGTGAAAAGTTGTATAGATACTGATCGTCCAGGCTGGGATCTGTATACCACACCACATCATAGTAACCGCAGTCACTGGGCGGGTTGAATGGGTTTGCGGCGATGCTGCCCGTGGGCATGTTCTGGCTTGGGTAATTGTAGTTAGCGGTGTCGAATATTACGGTGCTGGTTTGAATAGGTTCCGCGCTGGCTGACGTATAGGATATGTCGAAGTTGTTATACCCATATTGCATTCCAAAACTGAATTGGGTGGCTTTAACCTGATTATTATAAATGGCTATATCGGCGGGATTCGTCATTTGGTATACGGCCTGTGCCGAATTGTCGCTGAATATGACGTTTGGCCCGACGAACAGCCTTGTATACGCCTCGTATGGGCTTTCTATCTCAATCCCGCCGCCGTTTTTCCTGGCTACATTGTTGCTGATGATGGTGGCTGCGCCATCCCAGCCGATATAAACCTGCGGCGCGGTGGCGCTATGCCCGATCACATATATGCCGCCGCCGTATCCGCGATCCGACACCGTGGTGCTGGTGCCCGAGGCTATGTTGTATTGGATCGAGGCGCCATCAATGGTCAAGCTGGACGCCGCCTGCGAATTCTGGGCGATGCCGCCGCCATCCTCTTCGGCGACGTTGTTTTCGATAATGCCTCCGGTAAAGGTCATAGTTCCCGCGTTGCGGATGCCTCCGCCATAACCCCAGGCCCGGTTATCCGTTATAGTGCCGCCTGTAATATTCAGAGTGCATTGATCGCTGTTGCTGATACCGCCGCCTCGGTATGAATAGTTATTTGTTATAGTTCCATCTGTTATGGTGGCGGTGCTGCGCTGGGTGTTGGTGTAATTGTTGTGCAAACCGCCGCCGAATTGGGTGTTGTTGGTGGTGATCGCATTGTTGCGCAGGGTGGAGCCAACGCCGATGTCAGGGTCGGCGTTCATGATAAATGTGCCTAAGTTGTTGATAAGCGGGCCTACCGCGTCCGAAATGATGGTCCGGTTGCCATCCAGTATAACGCTGCTAAGGATCAGTGTAGAGCCATAATTGATGGTTATAAGGCTGCCGGATGCGGCGGGCATCCGCTTGATGACATATGGCCCGCCAACCGCAGACTTGAGTGTGACGGTCTTGGCCGGGTTAGCGGTCAGCGTCAACAGCGTGTTGGTGTTATACTCTATCGGATTGACCAGGACAAAGACGTCGCCGTTCGCAGCGTTGGCGAATCGGGTCTGTAGTTCAGTGTATGAGGTAATGTTATAAGTCGGCATAGTTTACTCACCTATTCAATATCCACATAATATAATAATTCAAAAGAATAATAATTTACTGATAAGTTTCGGGCGTGCACTCGCATAACTCGACGCATTCAAAGCGCTCGACGAATGGCAGCAGTTCCAACGCCAACTGGCGCTTGGCATTGAGAATCTGATCCAGTTTGCGCATGCTGGCCAGCAGCTCATTTGCGGATTCGTTGACGGCGGTAAGGTCCGTCAGCGCGGCGGCTGGATTCTGCTGGTAATATGGTTTTATCTTGCCGGACGCCGGGTCGGTCGCTTGGGTGGCCGCCGTTATCTTCTGCCCCTCTGCCGACATGAGCGACGCCATTGCGGCGGAGCATTGCGCCGTTGACGCCGCGACTGCCGCCAGTGTAGCTTTAAGCGGCTTATTCTCCACAGGCATACCCATAAGGCAGTTGCGATGCTCCCATTTCGCGGTAAGCGTCATGTCGTTTGTCACAGGCGCGCTGAATGACCATGGCTCGGTCGCGTCGCGGCTCGTGTACCATCCCAGGAACACATCGCACCATCGCGTAGGCGGCTCGGGTTCAGCCGCTGCGGTGCCCTGGTATACCGTCTGGGCAGCCACCGGCGAACCGCCCCAGGAATCGAATGTGACATTCTTTTCAGGCGGGCATACCTGCTGCGTCCAGCGTGCGTATAGCTTGGTATTCTGGGTCATTGGCGTTGAAAAGTTATACAGCGTGCCCGTTTGACCCGCAGGCGCGGTGTACCAGCCCAGGAAAATGTCACAATCCCGCTTGGGATCAGGGGGTTGGACGACCAGCTGGTTTTCGGCGATCTGCTGAGTGGCGGCTGGAGTACCGCCATCGGATTCGAATGTGGCCTTGTAGAAGCAGGGGATATACTCCTCATTGCCATACAGCTGCAGATTGCCCGTTATAGGTTGATCGTAATTATACAGATTGGTGAATGCTGGATCGGTATACCAGTTGACCGCATAGTGCCCGCAGATTGTGTCGGGTCTGTAAGGATCGTCGACATAGCCGCCGGACGCTACTCTATAAGTGTAGCTATGATGAGGCGATGTGAACGTTACTGTATACGGCGTTACCAGCGTACCGGACGTATACTGTATATCCATATTATTATACGCATATATGAAGGGTTGAGTGAAGGCTGTCGCTTGGATGTGATCCGCATGCCTGGCAATGTCCGCGGCGGCTGTCATTATATAGCCATTTTGAGCGGAGTTATTGGCGAATGTGACGTAATGCTCAACGCGCAGGCGATCCAGGTTGTTCACATTTTCCCAGCCGATGCCGCCGCCGTTTGTACCAGCTATATTGCCGAGTATGCTCGTGTTGCCCTGGATCGATACTGGCGGCGTGGTGGCGCTGTTGCCCGCGATATAGATACCGCCTCCATTCGCCGTGGCCATGTTGAATCGCACTATGCCGCCGCTGATCATCAGATGGGTGCTGGCCGTTGTGTTGTAGCCTTGGTATATGCCGCCGCCCAATTGCGCCGTGTTATTCTGGATCGTACCGCCTGTCATGTTCATGGAACCCAGGTTGAATACCGCGCCGCCGCCGTTGCCGGCGGTGGTAGTGGTGGCAGTGTTGCCCGTGATAACGCCGCCCGTGATCGTCAGTCCGCAAGCGACTACGTTGTATATCGCCCCGCCGCTTGTGCCGCGGTTGTTGAAAATTCTGCCGCTATTGATGGTCGTCTCCGAACCGGAGCCAGTGTTGTATATTGCCCCGCCCGTAGTGTTGGAAAAATTATTCTGCAGCGTTGCACTGAGCGCCAGTATTAGCTGGCCGGAATTCGATATCAGCTGCGACACGCCCGTACGCGACCCGCCGTCGATGGTGATGCTGGTGAGGGTCAGCTCGGCGGAGGCGTTGATAGTGATCAGCACGCCCGCATAGGCGGTACCGCGCGTGAGCGTATACGGTCCGCCAGAATCCGACACAAACGTGATCGATTTATTGGCGGTGATAGTCAGCCCGGCGGTCAATGTGATAGGCGCCTGGAATACAATGCTGTCACCGTTGGCCGATGCTGTGATAGCCGGGGTTATCTGTGCGAACGTGGATACATAGCGCGTAGCCATACCGTAACCCTATCAGCTCGCGGCGAGCGCGATCCGGCCATCCGCAACATTGTTGCTGCCCGTAAGAGTGGCCCTGTCGCTGAGTGTCGCAGTAATGGTCGCGCCTGTCGCCCCGGCTGGTCCCGTCAAGGATTGGTTGGGCTGGAGTGTCAATGTGAACGACGTGCCGGGAATCATGCAGGGCAGTATGAGCTTGCCGCTGCCATCGGCTGACACCGTCGCGCTGAAACCATCCCGCTGATAAGTGAAGTGGACATTGGCCAGCGTTTGGCTGGCGTTAGTGCTGCTAACTACAGTCAGCACAACGGCATAACGCGCGCCAAGCGCGGCATTCCTCAATATTTCCAGCGTTTCGCATGAAGCGTTGGCAATATTCGCGGATATTTGCGCTTGAATCTGCTCCATTTGTCGAATGCTCTCGTTAATGGCGAGCAGGTCCTCCGGCGGCACCTGGCTGAAACGGGATAGGACGGATAGCAGCTTGCCGCTCTCAGCGCCAAACAGGCTGCTCATTGAAAGCCGGACTTGGCTATAACTGTTGAAAAAGGACACGAATTCCTCCACGCAGACGGGCATATTGGCATATTCGTTTATACAGCCGTAATTATCCTGTAACTCGTCGCGCTGTTCAGCAGCCGCGTTTATGAGCGAGTTTGCGCTTAGGATCAGCTGGTTCTTCATCGCAGTCGATATGGCGGACGAATTATTCACATATGTCACCTTCTGCTGCTCCAGTGTGATGATGGTATCGAGCGCGGCGGATTGTTCCTGCAGCGCGGACATCAACGCCGCGTACTCACCGCTCGCGTCCGTACACCCGGCATTGGCGTTGGGACACGCGGGCTGGAGGTTTACGGACTTGCCCGACATGGTGACCCCGTCAGGTAAGCCGCTGCACAGCGGGCATTGCAGCGTGTCCAATCCAACCATAGCGTTGTTAACGCCCTGCGCCAGTGCAGGTCCATAGCCTGTGCTGCCCGTTCCGGTGGTGGGTACGGTCGCGCTCTGCAGCGATGAGGCGTATGTGTACGTGTAATTGGTTACGGCGTTGTTGGCGCTCACAACCATATCCGAGTTGGCTGTGTTGTTGTTAAGCAGCAGACGAGCGATATTCCCCGCGTCAGTGAATCCGATTATTCGCGCTCCGGCGGAGGCTTGCGCGCCGACGAGCGGAGCCGTATTGCTGAGCGTCGCGCCGATATACGCTTCCGAAATGAAATTATTCTGGATGGTAACCCTGGCGTTGGTTGCGTTAAGGTAAACGTCTCCGATCAGCCCGCCCACGCGCGCGACGCCGAGGATAGGGCTGGGAATACAGCAGATATTGTTTTCAATCGTAACGTTGCTTGCGGCCAGGGTCGATGTGGAGTAAAACCCGCCTATCAACCCGCCGACGCCCAGGCGTCCTGAAACAGACCCGGCGCTCATATTGCCGTCTATGGTTAACACCGGCGCGCTGTTATTCGATCGAACGACCCTGGCCGCTATGCCTCCGGCATATCCGCAGTCCGGGCTGATGCGGTCGGCATTGGTAGTGCCTGCGGTTGTGGCCGTCCTGCCCGCCGTGACCGCGCCTTCATTGCGGTTGTTGCGGATAGCCAACGCTTGACCGTTAGATGTGAACAGGCCGACGATGCCGCCCGCGCTTAGCTTTGTGCCGTAGGTGTTGTTTCCTGCCGCGTTGATATTCCCCTTATTCGTGCAGAAGGTGATGCTGCAGTCGGTCACGTTCCCGGCAATGCCGCCGACATAACCACCCGAACCGTTCGCAATAGCCTGGGTGTTGAATGTGAACGAGATATTCCCCGTGTTCATACAGGAATTAATCGACTTGGTTGTGCTGGCGCTGGTGCTGCTGCCCAGTATGCCGCCGACGTAGCAAGCGGTTCGCTGCGTGCCAGTGATATTAAAGTTTGCACGGTTTATGCAATTAACGAAACTAAATGAATAACCGCTGGCCTGTGCGAACAGCCCGACGAACCCGCCTATGCTGGACGACGCTATCGTCGCCGTGGCATTGATGGTTACATTACCTTGAGTAATCTCACAGTTGTTGAAGCTGATGTTGGAATTAGCGGTGCCGGGCGCAGCCAGGATCAACCCAGTGTTTCCAGTTGACGTGATAGTGAACGTGCCGTATTCAAACTTGAGATTGTTGATAGTCGCGCCGTTTGGCATGTTGCTGAACAGAGCCGAGGTGATGTTTCGTATGGTATAACCATTGCCGCTGATAAGTGAAGTGGACATTGGCCAGCGTTTGGCTGGCGTTAGTGCTGCTAACTACAGTCAGCACAACGGCATAACGCGCGCCAAGCGCGGCATTCCTCAATATTTCCAGCGTTTCGCATGAA
>BNUH01000035.1 GCA_025997215.1 Clostridia bacterium | reverse complement strand
ATTAGCGAGTCTGTCGCGAGTATCGCTATGTTGTTGCTAATTTGGAGCTCTATTTGGTTCATGGTTTTGCCTGCGCAAAGCAGACTACTACCTGACCGAGTGGTTACGACTTAGTAAGTGCTCTACTGTCACGGCGCACAATACATGAGAAAAAAGTGCGCCGCGCCACAAAGCACTAAAATTTGACAGCTCGCCTCAATTTGTGCGATAGTACTCAGGCCAGACAAATGGTCTGAGTATTTTTTTGCCTCGAAGGAGGATCGTTATTGTTTGATTACTACCCAACTATTTCGGAGGCTGCCAAGTACTCCGATATCCCTATCCCCAAATGGTTAAAATGGATTAAGCAGGGTCTCATTCCTGCAAATCCGGATCTATCGGAAGACAAGCTCACTGAGTGCGTTGAGGTTGTAAGGATACCTCTGCGTTCTTTGCCGCGCCACGCTGCAGACCGTTATCTGAAGACGATGTTATTGAAAGATCAATTCTTTAGCGTAGACTTAATATCCATACTGCACGAACGTGGAGACAGTGCCCTCTTACTTCTGTTCGAAGACATCAGAGTGTTAAAGGAAGTTTCATTGCTGCGAATGTCGTCCGACGGATGTTTCAGTCAGCGCTTGGCTATTTATGCCAGCAACCACGGTATTAGCGTTCCAACAATCTATCGAAAAGAGGAGCTTTTGATGAAAAGCGATCTTCGCAAACTAGTTTCCCCTCAAACAGGTATACATTCCAAGAAACTATGCTCGTTGGCGATGGATTACCTTATTTACCATCATCTTCGTCCCAACCATCCTTCACAAAACATCTTGCTTGAAAGCTTGAACAAAGAGGCGGAATCACTTGGTAAACTCGCGTGTAAGCGCTGCGCCTACAATAGCACTTGTCTTTTTGACAAATCCGGCATGGTTTGCACGGCAGGGCGCTGGACTGTTAATCGTTTATTGTCCTCAATTAGCGATCAGCAAGCTGCCTTTTCACGCAGCGGTCGCAACTTTTGGGAAGCCCATTACGCCCACAAGACTAAACGCGATAAGCCAGAATCTGTTAACACCGTATGGTTTGGCGACCATCATCTTGCTGATGTTATCGTTATAGTCGGCTCTGACGCTAACAAACAACCGATCTGTGCCAGACCATGGCTGACTGTTGTCACAGATGCTGCGAGCGATGCGATTGTCGGCTCTATAGTAACCTTGCGTCCCAATAGCCAAACGATTGCCGAGTGTTTTTGCAGAGCCGCCGCTTTCACAATAGATTCGCCATTCTACGGTCTACCCGAAGTGTTTTACGTAGATCGCGGGCGTGATTATCGCTCCAAGATTATTGAAGGCAGCGATCCTGTCATGCGCGAACGACTTGAAACCAAACGATATTTGAATCGTGCATTTTGCGATAATCCGCTGCTTCCTGCGCTTAATGTATCCGTGAAGCATGCGCTTCCTCGAACAGGGCGATCCAAAACTATCGAACGCACGTTTGGCACACTTACCCGCAGTTGGTTCTCGCAGTTGCCTGGTTGGACTGGTAATAATCCAGAAAACCGCCCATTCGATTTCGAAAAGGAGCGCAAACGACTCTTGGAGTGCAATAAATTATGGACGCTCGAAAAGTTCGCGATATATTGGCTCGAAACCGTCGTACCTGAAGTAAGCCCCTCATAATCCGGTGTCTTGAAACGAGGAAAAAGCATGATATACTTAAGCCACGGAAGCGGGGTTTGGCGTTTGCTGACCCTTTGGTAACCGCAACCAATCGGGGAGTGTCTCGCTCCACGGTAGATAGTTGCGCAGTTCGCTCATCTTTGCGCCAGGCAAATGCTCCAATAGATACTGAAGGTACTTCCTGGCATGGAGTCCGTTGGCATGCGCCGTGAGCATGATCGAGAAATAGATTGCGTCGGCATGGGCACCGTCGACAGTATCGGCGAATAGGAATGCACGCCGACATATCGCAAAATGCGCGAATATCCGCTCAGCGCGATTATTCGAAACCTCTAATCTTCCATCCAGATATATGTTTTCCAGATACTCGCGTTGATTTATGGCATAGCGCAGCGCCTTCGCCAACAAATTGTCTGACGAAGCTATATTCGGCTGCTCTAACATCCGTGTAGCCCATTCAAAGAGTTCATCGGTCGTGGGTTTACTACATTTCAATCTTTCTATACATCTCTTATCGGGCGATAGCCCTTGTTCATCCCAATCAGATTCGTTATTGAATACTTGGTTTACTAGATTTAGCCCTTTATCCGCTGGTGAACCTTTTCTCTGGTTCGGCTCCATTACTTTTAGCGCTTTCACAAACTTTTCTCTCAAATGCTGCCAGCACCCTACCGGTATTATCCCAGATGGCAGCTCGTGATAGGCCTGATACCCATCACATATGATGTAACCAATGAAGCCTTTGAGTATTTCTTTCGCGTTGGCGTATTTTCGGGTCATATAGTAAAAGAATAATATAATAGGGTGTACAGCATACTTTCCTGTCTGCTCCTGCCACATGTACGATTGCGTCGATGGTTTACGTTCTGGTTCTCTGTTCACCTGGAACCATGACTCATCCACGTGGAGGATCTCTTCTTTGAGCGCCTCCTTATGCATTAACTCCACTAATGGCTCCAGAAACAGTAACGCGCTTTTGTTGACACCTCGGGTCAAATCCGTGGAGGTTATCGGTACTCCATCTCGGCGCAGCATTTTCACCGTTCGTTCCAGCGGCACCCCGTACGTAAACTTTTGATCTACCGCATATGCGATTTCCTCTGCGGATTGCGGTGATCCTCTAAATAACGCAGGCGGTACTTTCGCATGCTTGCGTGACATTGTCCCATTTTTCCGGCAGCAAGGGCACTCTAGCACCTGCCGTTTCAAATCGCGTACTACCCACTTCTCGGGGATCCGATCAATCCGATATCGCGCATGCTCATCAAATATGCGCTCCATAGTACTGCCGCATTTGGGGCACTCACGCTCCGATTCGGGCACCTCATATAACTCCGTTATTGGGTTCAACGCGCTCATCTCCCGAACACGCTTACCCTGCTCTTTGCTGCCGCGTTTGCGCTCTTTCGGTTTTGCTTCAGACTCCAGCTCATCGTCTATTGCATAGGCTTCCTGCTCTGCCTGTTCTTCATCATTCAATAGCCTACTGGTCTTTTGCGTCGATGATCCAAAGTGCTCTTGGTTATGTAAACGATCTTTTTCGTCGCTTATTTCTTTACTCTGACGCAATTGCTCATTCTCAGCCTGCAATTGCATGATTAACTCGTCACGCTCGTGTATACCCTTTTCTACGCGCGCTAACTTCGCAGCCCGACTCACTACGTCTGCTTTCGGCGCTTCGATCAATCGGTTCAGCTGGTTGATATCCTGCTTCAGTGAGACAAGATCATCTACCACGCTTGTTGTTGACTCCATTGCATAATATTACCACTACTCCCATAATAATGCAAGAAGTCCGACAGCATTTTGTCGAAACCTCTCGCTCTTTGCTTATACAATCTGCTTTTTCTTTCCTCTATGTTTCAACTTTTTGGTCAATCCAGGCACGCTTAGCAAGTGATGTAATTCCTCATTCGTCAAGGTCATTGTCTTATTAACATCATCGTCCGGCCACTGAAAACGACATTCATCCAAGCGTTTCAGATACAGCCAGTATCCATTCCCATCATACTCCAGTATCTTCAATCTGTCGCGATCTCTATTGCAGAACACGAAGATCGAATCTTCTGTCGGCTCTTTTTGAAAACTATATCTTACCATTGCAGATAGCCCATTGATAGATTTTCTGCCATCCGTTATACCGCATGCGAGATATATGCGCCGCCCTTCAAAACTAATCATGCGCTGCACACCTCACGCAGTAGCGATATTAACGAGTCCACAGGATATCCATTTCCTACCGTCATGTTTAAGCCATAGAACTCGATGTACAGGTTACTGTCGTTGTTTTGTGCTGTGGCTGGCGTCGTCGTTGCTATTGGTGCGTTCACCTCTGGTTTGACTTCCACCCATTTTGTTACCGCTTGACCATTCTGCTGCTGCATTGTTATCCTCCTTAGGTTGATTGATAATATTATATCAACCTAAGGCCGCCGTGCCTATTCACCGGATTATGAGGCGCTTACTACCTGAATACAATGCTAGTAACAGGTCGCGTGCTAACTCTCCACTTGAACGCTATAATAATGCGCCGCGAGCTAACACCCTAACCCCTGACTGGAACTCGCTAGCAGTTTTCAAAGTACAAAAACCGATTCGCAAAGTACAACCCGACGGTGTGCATTACGCGAAGGAAATATACTGGCATCCCGATCTTCGCGAGATAATCGGCGAGTATGTTTCGATTTATGACTTCGACCAGACTTTCTGCCACAGTATTACCATTATCCATAATGGAAAGTACGTCTGCGAAGCGGAACCGCTTGTTCATCACGCGACAATCGAACGCGATCGTCTATGGCTTGCCCATCATATTGAAGAGCAACGCAGTCAAGCGCGAAAACTCAGTCGGCGTGTCATACGCATTCGCCAGGTTTTAAATAAAAGCGGAGTGTCAACCAGTCGCTATATTGATTATAACCCAACAAACGAAGACTTGCAACCGGAAGTTTTACCAGCTTTTGGCGAAGAAATTGACTTACAACGTGATAAAGAGGAAGCTACACAGTTATCCGCAACAGCAAACGAGATAGGGCTTGCGGTTCGCGCGCAAGAGGATGCGATTGGCCGTATTATAAATGGCGTGGTTGAGACGCCATTCTCAGCTTATTTAAGAAATATTGGAGCCAGTATGCAAGTAAACCACAAATCTGACTCCAATGCCAATAAGGAAAGTATATAAGCACAGCTGGAACTGTGTTTATATCAAGAAAGGAATAAGTTATGGCTGCTGATAAAATATTCGACCCAATTATGCTGAAACTCTTTCCAACCATCGATTATCCTGATCGTGATCTGCTTCTTGGAAAGCTCGATATGAACAAACGCCATCATGGCATGTGCCGCGTGATAAGTTATCCAGGCTCAGGGAAAACCACGCTGCTTACCAATTACCTGAATCATGAACCAAGCGCAGTGCTTATCACACCAAGCAGAAACTGTCGTGATAAGGATTTACTCATTAACATATGTCTCGCTCTTAAGTATATTCCTGGCAAAAACCTAACAGCTAATGGCCTAACCCTTGACTTAATCTCACACATCAAGAGTTGTGGTAAAGAGATCGTTTTCTTAATTGACGAGGCGCAGCACCTTATCCCAAGAAGCAGCAACTATAACATCGACAGGCTCGATCTAGTTCGGTATATCTGGGATTTTACCAAACTCACTACATCAGTTGTTTTTGCAGGAACGAACGAGCTTGAAGGGAAAATTAAGAGAGCAAACGAGAACTTAACGAATTCTCAGTTTTACCGCAGATGCTTATACTTACCAATGGAAAACGTCCCTATTAACTCAATTGCCGAGTTTATTCACAATGTCGAAAAAGATTTTTGTGTGTTTTTCGATAAACCGGCATTTGAAAATCTAAAGAAGAGATTCTTAGACACGACTCACGCCGGTATCGGTAACTCTATCGAAATTCTAAGCATTTGCATGACTGGCGTATATATGGGTTATTGGGATGAGTTCTATAAATCCATTGAACAAGGCGAAGAATATAATAAAGCTATTAAGCTCTTTGCTGGTCTCCCTATTAAAACCATCACCGGAGCAATGATCAACGAAGCTGCAGAAATGCATCCGTAGTATTCAAATCTTGCAAAACTAATTCTTGCGCTGTAACCCGATCTATGGTATTCTTAGATCGGGTTACGCCTCACTCATGGCGCACTTTTTTCTCATGTGTTGTGCGCCGTGACACCGGTTTTACACCATATATTTCATTGTACTTATTATGTGCTTCTGTTTTTCATTGCTCAGTTTTCGAAATGCTTGAATTGCCTCAAATTCATTGCCAATCAATCCAGGCTCTTTCCCCAAAATCAAAAAATCTGTCGACACTCCCAAGTACTTTGCTATTCTATCGATATGCAGCATGAACGATGCTGATACACCATTGTTCCATTTCGTCACATTATTCGTTGTTAATCCGATGCTTTGCAGCATGTGATAACTACTTTTTTGCTGTTCTTCAAGCAGCTCTTTAATCCGTTTGTATACATCAATGTATGCATTCGGGTCAAGTCCATTTGGCATATCGCCCTCCGCCAATATCATTTACAGCTTGTCTTTTGTGTTGACAGCTATTCGTATAGTAACTGGCGCGCAATGTTTGCTAAGAAATCGTAGACCGTGGGGCAGGCTTCCGTCAGCCTTTCCTTAGTCTCTTTAGCTCACCGTTTTGCCATTTTTGACGAGCCGTGACATTATTAATTTAAAGATTATTTCTTACTTTGCGTATCCAAGAGTTCTGAATTGTTTAATCATATCCGATTCGCGTTCTGTAAGTGAAGCCTCTGTTTCGCGCTAGTCAGTCGATCCAAGTAAATAATCCGCACTTACACCTAGGTATTTCGCAAGTTTGTCAGTGTATTGTACAAATGAAACTGATTCGCCTGCCTTCCAACGATTCACAACATTTTGAGATATGCCAATAAATTGGCACATATCCTTTTGCTGCTTGCCCTGTTCGACAATCAGCGCAAGAATCCGATCAAGGGTTTCTTTATATTCTGCTGGTTTAAGATTCTTTGACAATATGTTTCTCCATTTCGTTATGGTCATTGACATTGTGCAATACGTAATGCATAGGGCATTGTTACAGCTGAAATGGCTAACTGGCGCGCTATGTTCGCGAAGAAATCGTAGGACTGAAGGGCTGGGTTCGGTCAGCCTTTTCTTTATCTCATTTAGCTCACCATTTTGTCATTTTTCGCGAGCCGTGACAATCATACCAATAGCCATTCCAGCTATCTCTGTCTTCATAACTATTAATGAGACTATATAAATAATCACAGATAATCCAACCAACCCTACTAACGAAATAAGACAGGTTAAGTAAGATCCAGTCATCAGTGGCAAGAGGCTACGACTAACAATAACTATAACAGTCATAACCGTTGTAGCTACACCCAGCTTAATCCACTCACTAGCCTTATATATACTTAACGATCCTAATTCCTTCTTCAGCAATACATAATACGCTACCATAGATGCCATCCCGCTAATGCTCGTGGCTAACGCTAATCCCCTATACTGTAGCGGCTTAACGAGAGCGAGGATACAAAGGATATTTAAGACTACACAGGCCGCAGAGATGATGGCGGGGAGCTTCGTCTTTTGCATTGCATAGAATCCTCGAGATACCATCTGATTGATGTTTCCAGCGAACATCGTGAATATTACGAATTTTAATGCTGTGGCAGTCAATATTGTATCTTCAGGATTGAACTGGCCACGTTCGAGGAGAATCCTGATAAGTGGTTCAGCTAAAAGTAAAATGCCAATAGTGATCGGAATCAAAATCGGGAGTAACGCCTTCAATGAATTTGATATCTGGTCTCTCAATCCGTCTTTGTCGCCACTACCTGCTGTCTTTGCCATCTCTGGGAAGAACGCAGTTCCTACTGCAGTTCCAATAAAGGCAGTGAAGACATTTTGAACTTTATTTGCATAATTTAAAGTACTTACTGCATGATTCTCAAGACTATTGGCCACATTCTGGCTAACAATTGTGTTAATCTGACCTACCAGGGTGGATAACATGATAGGAGCTAATAAGACAAAGAATTTTCGGATATTAGGATCGGATAAATCTATGGTTGGCTTATAAAGTCTCAAATCTTCCCTATCGGCTACTACTAATATCCCGGTAGAAGCAATATTGCCAATAACTAAACCAATCGCTATCCAAGGTAAGAAAGTAGTAGCCTTAGCAACAAATATGCCAACTATTATAAATGCGTTATTAAATATCTGATAAACTGTTGCAACAAAGAACTTAGATTTCGCCTGTAATTGTGCCGAAAGAATGGATGCAATAAGCATTGGGATCATTGCAAATGCCATGTATCTCATCAAAGATAGAGATAGCTTATATACTTCAGGATCAGCAGTCCATGCAACCAGCTTGAGGAAAGGTTGAGGGGCTATAAATACAAGTATTGAAAGTAAAATAGCGATGATTGCGAATATAGTTATCAGGTTATCGGTGAACTTCTGTTTATTATCAATGGCTGTATATATCGGGATATAACTTGTAGCTGTTGCACCTACAATGAATGAGAGTATAATATTCGGGATTCCATATGCATTCACGAATGCATCGGTGATTGCTGAACGACCAAATGCATAGGCTAAGGTCATCTCACGGAGAAGACCGCCTAAGCGGAGGATCATGAACGCGGCGGCTACGAATATCGAGGATTTAAAGACTTTGTTCAATTATTATTACGACCTATCAATAATACTTTACCATCCACGCTTTTTGAGTCATTTGAGTACATTAGATAATCCATAGTAACAATTCATCACGTACTGCATAGCCTGCATACTATCAAACCGTGGTGAGGTTGTCAAACGGTGTACGGTTTTCGCACTTTTCGTGCACTGTAACCGATAAAATGGGTCACGGAAGGGGATCTCCAGTTAAACGGTATATCACCACTATTGATTATTATCAGATTTTCGTTCAAGAAGAACTTCGGCATAATCCAAATCTATGTATTCATTAATATCAGTTGCTTCAACATCGTTTATGATATAACCGTTAACTCTATGACCTAACACTGATTTAGTTTCTCGCAAAGAATCGCATTTAGTAATATATATACAACTGTTTTCTACATATAATGGTTTGCGCTCTTGGCGACGTCGTGACGCGTTTTCATATAACCTTCTATAGTTAGAACCATCACAAACCCAGAAGTCTGTATACGTTGCATTAAGTGTTAGTTGAGCATCATAATTGTTAGTTTCAAAGAAAACACTACAGAAGTTCTTAATTGTTTCACTTTTTCTAAGAGGTGAAGTCGGTTGGAGTGTCATAATATACTCACATGTAATATGTAGATTTTCATATAGATAATCGATTGCATGTAATAACGCATCCTCTGTAGAAGCTGTATCACCTGAGATAGCTGCAGGGCGAGGTATCACAATAACATCCTTGTAGTCGCGTGCAACCATAGCAATATTATCAGAATCTGTACTGACAGCAATTGGATAGCCTAAATTGCTGCCTATGGCTGCTTCTATAGTGTAGGCAAGTAACGGTTTACCATTAAGCTGATAAATGTTTTTATTTGGTATACCTTTCGAGCCGCCTCTAGCTGGAATCACAATTACAACATTATTCATATTAAGCTTTCTTACCTTCAAGATGTATTATTATGTCAGTTATTGTTATTAGGTCGAGCAATTGGAAATCATCATCCACGATAGGTAACAACGATATATTCATATTCTTAAACAGATCAGATGCTACGTCCATGTCTCGTAATTTCATATATTTAAAACTTGAACTCATTATAGCTTCTATATGCGAGTATAAGTTTACCCCATTCACTACGGATCGCAATATATCACCTTGACTGACAAAACCAATTATTTTTATGCTATCATTAATAACTAATGCTGCACGCTTTTTGTTCCGTTCAATAATTGACATTACATCAATAATAGTGTTATCTGGTTTAACAAGAAACTGATCAAACTTCATTGTATTATCCTCAATATGTAAGATTTTTGACTAATAATTGTTCACTAACTTTAGTATCCGAGAGTATTTGAAGGATTCGTTCAGATGAATGGCCATCGCCATAGGGATTAACACATTCGTCTAGTAAATATTGCTTAAACTCACTAGAGCGAGCTTTCTCGATAGCTTCAATGATTGTACTTGACTTACCTTCAACATCGATAACGTTAATACCTTTAAAACGGTTATGTTGCCTCCGTCCTATGTTAACAGCAGGTATACAAAATGTCGGAGCTTCTAATAGTCCAGAACTGGAATTGCCAACAATACAATCACAGTTTCTGAGTAAACCTAGATAGTGCGCTCTCTTCAGGTTTTTATATATATGATAATTCCCTAACCTATTGTTCAATATTGCATCTTTAACGATGGATGATCCTGCATCATTATTAGGTAGTATCACGATTTTTGTGTATTTAAACTCATTAAGCGCATTGATTATCTGAATAGTATATTTTTCTACTAAAGCTGATTCTTCTGTGACTGGGTGTATTACAACGAGTATATAACTATCAGATAGATTGACTTGAAGATCATCTTCAATGTCTTTCAGTGTAGTATAGTCTTCCGATATAAGCTCATCAAGCTGAGGTGCTCCGACATTGTGTATTCTAAATAATTCTTCGCCGAGACTAATTAACCTTTGCTTTGCATCTTCATTAGAAGCAAAATGGAGATGAGCATACTTGCCAATTGCATGACGTGTCATTCCGTCAATGTTTCCCGAAAGCTCACCTGCTTGTATATGTGCGACTGGAATGTATGTATAAGCACCAGCAATAGCAGCGGTAAGCTGCTCCCCACGGTCACCAGCAAGTAAAATCCAGTCAGGCTTTTCTTTCTCCAGAATATCTGGTAATGACATGAGCAAAATACCAAGTGACTTTGTCATCGTATAATGGTCATAACCATCCAATGCCATATTGATCTTATAATCAATATGGAACCCATCAGATTCTATCTCTTTATATGAACTGCCATAAGCAGGTAAAAGATGCATATTGGTTACAAGCAACTTATACTCTATATCGTCCCGCTGATCGATTAGACGTAGTATTGGCCTTATGTAACCCCATTCACCTCTCGAACCAGTAATGAAAAGGATTTTCATTATTCTATATCCTCCCATGAAAGAAGCGTATTTGAAGCTATGTTGTTTTTCATACGTTTCCCTATGATTTCATCCATACGGTAAGAAGGAATACCTGTCCCAGGTCGCTTAGACCATATCATCTCTTGTGTTATAACTTCTCCTACGCTTATGTTACAGAGGCTTACAATACTTCTAAAAGCCCACTCACGTATTGGTTTCTCTTTATCACGTACTTCCTTACCTACTCCCAATGCCAACTCTATTTTCCTAATGCCATCTACCAGGTTACGCATATCGACAAAATCAATAGATACAGACTGATCAGGTCCTGGCGTCTTTTTGTCAAGAATTACATGCTTTTCGACTATCTTAGCACCAAGAGATATGGCAGCAAATGATGTATAGAGATCAGGAGTGTGATCCGAATGTCCGATAACGGCTTCTGGATAACGCTTAATCATTTGCTCGATATTGTGTAAGTTAATATCCTGGTAATTTGGTGGATATTCTGACAAACAGTTAGTTAATGCAAGCTCGACGCCCGTTGCGATTAATGCTTGATATGTTCGATCTATTTCTTCATAAGTGCACATTCCTGTGGATACTATCATAGGCTTTTTAAGTTTCGCAATGCGAAGCAGTGTGGGTATATCTGTCATTTCGCCTGACCCGATTTTAAACGCTGCCACTCCTAGCTCATTAATCTCATATGCAGCTTTAAGGCTAAAAGGCGTGCATAGATAAAGAATACCTATGTCGTCACAATAGTTCTTTAGCTGCTCATGTTGTTGCAGAGTTAAGGCATTCATTTTTAGGAACTCATACAGAGGAATGTCGAAATTAGATGACATCGGAACATTTGGTAGCATTTCTTCATCAGGAAGATGATGCTGGTATTTGATGCAGTCACAACCAGCATGTAGTGCAGCTAAGGCCATCTGTTTAGCAGCTTCAAGATCGCCCATATGGTTATCACAGCCTTCAGCAACGATGAAAACAGGCTGTTTATGCCCGATTTTTACTGTGTTATTAAGATTAATCGTTACCATAGTTAATTATCTCCCATATTTTATGATATCAAAAAAATCGTATCAAGGCTTTCAATTGATGATAATGTTCGCTATCCCTTTTCTTAAAGACTTTAGCAGGTCCTCCCCTCACTATACATAACGATGGTATGGCACTAACAACAACACTTCCTGCTTGGATAATTGCGTCTTCACCAATACTCACACCTGACTAAGCTAAGAGTTTAAAGTGAGACGTTCTGAATATATAGTTGAATGAGAAAAAGAGGTCGCACATTTTTCAGTTAAACATATCATTATAAATATATAGTAGAGCGAAATATCATCAAATATGCTATGAATAAGAAGTGTGAAAAAGAAGAATAGCACAAGTGATGCACGCTTTCTTTCACCTGCATTCCACGCGCGATTCATCCAATAGAATGAACAAGCGATGATAATAAGTAAAGGTACAAATCCATATTTGGCGAAGTAATCTAAATAGAAATTATGAGCTTGAGGATATATAATACCAGATATACTGCCAAGAATTGAAAATGTAGAATTAGCTCCATTACCAAATATAGGATGCGAAACAATCATAGATAGTGCCTGTTCCCAGAAATAACTTCTTCCTGTATAATTAGAACTTTTCTGAAAAATACTCAGAATACTAGTAACTAGTGGTGAATTTTTGGCAAAGACAACAAAATAGAATATTAGTACCGCACTCACAATGAAAAACCTTGGCGACAATAATCGTCGGAACAGTTTGTTCTGATAGGAAAATAAATAATAAAAAGCAATGAGCAGCAAACAGAATAATGAGTTGGCTGATTTACATATAAGAACAGTAATAGTCATTAATATGACTAATACAGGTATCACTTTTTTTAGTCGCCGTATTCGGCTTTGTAAATCATATAACATTAAAAATAGAATAAACATCAAATAATAGAAAATCGAGGCATTTTTCGAACCAAGAAAATACACTGCATAATCTGTTATTGAATCGTTAAAGAAACCCATTGGAAAGAATAAAATAGACAACATGCCAAGTGTACTCAATATTCCAAATAGCAATATGCCACCTCTATAAAATGAAACTTCATTGGTATTTAGCAATTTCTCACACAAAAGAGCAAAACCTACATAGTTAAATAGACCAAGAAAAAAAGAATTGTATATACTTTTATTGACAACAGTTGCTAATGTTAATGCAATACAAAGATAGATAACTCCAATCCAGGCTTTGCCATACCATTTTTTTTTGTTAATAGTTTTTAAGAAGAATTCTATAATTACTTTTACCGATATAGCGGTGCGTGCAACGCTATATAACATATGTACAATTGTAAAGAAACCAGCATTTACATTTCTATTAATCAACATTGTAAATGTATACAATTCGAAAAAAGGCAGTAATTGAGCCATGCACACTACATGGCTATTTTTTGCTATTCTACGTGTTAGCATTAGGCATTTGTCTCCAACTTTGTATAATAGTCTAATGATTTATCGAAAACATCAACGAAAGAATATGGATTCAAATTCGTTATTCTTGCGCCAACTATATTTTTTGCATACTGTGACAAATAATGATATTCCTCAAACATTTGGCAATAGCATGCCAATCGCTTATAAAACTCACCTTTTTGTATGTCATAGCATTTAGCTTTCATAGTACCATATGAGTGCTTTGCTACTAAATATACATCGTTATCTTTATCTACTTCATAGTTAAGAAATTCAGTATTATCAACGCCTGCCAAATAAACCTCTTTTGCATTTGTAATTAGTGTAAAAAACAATGCACAAGCAATTACATTATGAAATCCCATAGTGGCGATATTTCTTTCATAAATGTAACATCGAAATATACGTGATCTGTATACAATTGTACTTAAATCTATATAATTGATGCATGCATTTTTTAATGGCAAGCGTTTCCCCCAGTATACTATTATATCAATCTGCCAATCAACTATTTCTAATGTACTAATTAGATCCTTTTTCTTTTTCGAAAAATTGTCATCATCAGAAGCAGAAAAAAAGACAGGATCAATCAAACAAAGATAACGAGGTTTAATCGAAAAGAACCTTCCATCTCTGCATGGAAAAAAATTTACACATATTACTTGCACTCCTTTTTTTATTATTCTATCTATATCTATACAATTCAAGCTTGGACCATTGCCTAATATTAGCACTGCATCAGATTCTTCACGAATCAGTTTTTTGTTATTAGTGACATATTTTAAGTTCAACAATACTTTATATATAAATCGAAGATACCGATAGACACCAGTCCATATGACTTCTGCATTGGATGTACTCATATGCATAATTAACCTTACCTAATACTATCTAGAAAATTATCTACATTATTGAAATATCGCGAATTTTCCTTTATTATGTTGGTAGACATATTCCACCACTGTTTACTCAGTAATTCGTTTATTACTAAATCATCAAATCTCTTCTTAATCATCTTTCCTGGATTACCTACCCAAACTTCATATGGGCCAATATCTTTAGTTATGACTGAGCCCATACCAATTACAGCGCCGTCTGCTATATTTATACCTGACTTTATTAAGCAATGCGTGCCAATCCAAACATCGTTGCCTATCGAGGTATTTCTAAAAGCGCAATAGTCATTGTTAGAAAAGTGAAATGGCAAGATTGAATCTGTCGAATTGAAAACCGGCGAGCTTGAGACCCATGTTGTAGGATGCTCGCCACTGCCTATAGCGCAAAAGTTCGATATTGAACAAAATTTCCCTATTATAGCATAGTTAACTGTAGTATGAGTTCCAACATATGAGTAATCATTGATTGTAGAGTGAAAAAGAAATGTGTTTTTATCAATGCGCGCATTTTTGCTAACAATAGAATCTAAGATTATTGGAGATCCTAGAAGTTTACTCTTAATCGTTTTGGGTATCGATAAGATATTTCTCATAATTAATATTTATACACCGCCTATTTTCTTGACAAATTTCGCTGGATTGCCAGCCCACACTTCACCAGCAGGTATGGAATGAGTTACAACAGACCCAGCCCCAACAATCGATTTCTCGCCTATTGTTACACCTTTTAGGATAATGCAATGTGCACCTATAAAGGCCCCACTCCTTATAACAACAGGTGCATGTCTTATATCAGTATCGTTTGGAGAAATTCTTTTTTGATAATGGATCGAGTGAAAATCATTATCATATATTTTAGTGCTTCCACCGACTAGTACATAATCTTCGATTGTTATGTTATCAGTAGAAACGAGTGTCGTATTGGAAATTCCTACACCGTTACCTATACGTAAAGACCCTCCTTCCTTTATATGCATAATAGTTTTGCAATCACCTCCAATCGGATTCGTCTCTCTACAAGAATTAATAGTGACATTATCGCCTATTACAATAGAGCCAGTGCCACGGATAAAAATAAGTCCATAACTAATGAAATTGGTACCGATATTTGCTCGTCGTAGTTTCAGTAATAATACATTCAGTAGACCTGCTGGAAACCATTTAATTGCTAAAACAGTTTCCTTTAGAAGCATATAAATTGTCTATTAACGTAATTTTTATAAAAGCTTGTATTTTTCTTCAACCATCTTTTAAAAGAATTCCTTACATTCTGATACTTCAAGAACATCACTATTCTGTGTTTAGGTATACCATTATCCAAAGCTATCATTATGGACTCACTAATATATATAGCGTTTCTTTCTGCATTATCACTTACACCACCAGCGTCCATTACTGCTAGCACATTATCCACGAACTTAAATTTCAATCCACAATAGTACATCTTAACAAGCAATTCTTTGTCCATGCAAATTTTGTAATCTTTGCGATAGTACCCAATACGATTATATGCTCGTTTCTTAATAAATATAGCTGGATGAAGAGCGCTCATATCATATACACATGACTTCCAGTCTCTTTTTGATTTTCTAATATAAGTTAAATTGTTTGCTCTGTCATCCCATAATACATTTCCATATAATATATCGAAGCTCTCTGTAAAACTATCAGATACTAAGTTTAGCGAGTTGTTCGCTAGTTGATCTCCTGCATTTATTATTCCGACTATTTCACCTGTCGATAATTTGATACCTTTATTAAATGCGTCACTTATCCCATCGTCTTTTTCAGAAATATGCTTAAATACTATCCCTTTTTCCTCGAATGCATATCTCATATGCTCGATAATCATATTCGTCCTATCTATAGAATCACCATCAACTAAAATGTATTCAATACTTTCATATGTTTGAGATAATATTGATCGCATCGTTTTCTCTATTACATCTTCGGCATTGTAACATATTGTTATGATTGATATTTTGATCATCTATCGCCTTCTCAAGTACTACTAAACATTAGCTTTAAACAATACATATAAGCAATACAAGAATTTAAACACATTTTAACAAGTTGCTCCATTGTGACGCTGCCCGATCCCAGCTATATTTTTTAAAATCCAACTTTGCTAAAAACATATTATTGCTAATTAATTCACTAATATCAATGTCAGGATTATCAGGATTTATATAAATTACTGAATCTCCAAATATCTCATGCATTACTGGATAATCAGACACAATTACTTTTGCTCCGCTTACAAGTGCTTCCAAAGGTGGTATACCGAAACCTTCGTATTTAGAAGGATGAATTAGTGCTATACTATTTTTCATTAAAGTGTATACATCATTATCAGAAAGATATCCTGTAATCTTTATATTGTTGTCTACCATTGATGAATCATAATTTTTGCCTGTTATAACAAAAGTGGTTCTACTATGTTTAGCTAAACCATATATAAGAGCTATATTCTTATGCAAATAGTTACTACCAACAGTTAAGTAGAATTCGTTCGCTCTCAATCGTAATGTGTCCAATATACCAGTTTCTGAATACCTAACATGCTCATAACCACAATAAATAACATGGATTTTTGCTTGTTGGATTTTCAATCTCTTAGCTATACGTTCTTTGGAAAAATCAGAAATCGTAACAATCTTAGCACAAAGATGACTAAAAATAAAAGCACGCACATAGAAAAAGATTTTATATGGCAAACTATCATAATTGGTATCGATTGGTCTAATATCGTGAATACACATAATCATTCTTCTAGTTAGACTTGGAAAAAGCCTAAAAGAACAAACAAACCCATCGTGTTTCATCACGTAAAAATTGAATTTCACTATGTATTCGAGATAGCTATTGGAGCAATTCAATTCAATGATCTTTATATTATAAATATCATTAATAAGCTTTTTGCAATCACGAGGAACGACTAGAGTCAATCGAGTGCTAATATCAAGTTTGTCTAGACGATAAGTTATTTCTCGCGAGTATCTTTCAACTCCAGTAATCGCTTTTGTATAAAAATAGCCGTCTATAAATATTTGTCTTCGAAACCCTTGCACCTTTTTACTCTCCTTGTTATATTCGCCTTATCGTCCTAATATTTATTATAATATAATATATAAACTTAAAATTACCTACTAAGTATCTACTCCAAAGTCTTTGTGGCTCTTGAGCTAATCTGAATAGCCACTCTAGACCGTGATCACGAAAGAATAGAGGCGCACGACTTTTTATGTTTGCATGAAAGTCAAAAGCTGCACCAACACCCATTAACGCACAATTTGAGAATCTGTCTTTATGATTTATTATCCAATCATCCTGTTTCTTAGCACCTAAGCCAACCCAAACGTAATCTGGTTTTGATTGTTGAATTTCGTTGCATATTTTGTTATCCTCCTCAACAGAAATGGCGCAAAAGGGTGGTGAATACATACCAACTATTTTTGCTTTTGGATATTTTTTGTTGATATTCAGTTTTAATTGTATTAGAGTTTCATCTGTTGATCCAAAAAAAAAGTGTCGAAGCTCACCTTCTTTATCACTTCGGAGAATATCCTCCATTATGTCAGGTCCCGCGCAACGTTCACTATCTGTTAACTTTACGAGGTGTGCAATCCAACTGATAGGCATTCCATCTACGGCATTTATGTCAGAAGCATTTATTATTTTAAGCCGTTCTGTATTGTTATATGCTTCTACAATGCAACTAACATTTGAGAAAAGAACAGTTAAGGCATAAGAGCACAGACGTTCTTTGCTAATTGTTTCTAACAGTTCACTACGTGAAACAGCAGAAAAATTTACACCAAGTATTGATAAGTTCTTATAGTTTCTCAAATTATCAGACCATTACTAGCTTGTCATAGATCAATATCGCTAACATTTCGGAGAAACTCCTTTAGCAAAAATTATCGTTCTGCTCGGATTGGATTATTAGCAAAGTCATTGTACGTAATTTTGAGACCATCTTCGAGTTTTGTTTTATAATGCCATCCTAATCGATTTATCTTTGAAACATCGAGCAATTTCTGTGGCGAACCATCAGGTTTGCTAGTATCCCACCTTACAGCACCTTTATAACCAACTACCCGACTGATTTTTTCCGCGAGTAACTTAATTGACAAATCTTCCCCAGTACCGATATTAACCCTCTCATTATCCAGCTGTGTTGCGCTATAATTATTCATTAGGAATACACAAGCTTCTGCAAGATCATCTACAAATAGAAACTCTCTTCGTGGTTCACCAGTTCCCCAATTAACAATTTCTGACAAATCATTGATTTTTGCTTCATGAAAACGTCTTATAAGTGCTGGTAATACATGACTATGTTCAGGATGATAGTTGTCATTTGTACCATATAGATTTGTTGGCATTACCGATATATAATTAGTACCATACTGAGAATTCAAATATTCACAATACTTCAAACCAGATATTTTTGCAAGAGCATACGCTTCATTGGTTGGTTCTAGAGCAGAAGTTAGTAAACACGATTCATCCATAGGTTGTGGGGCTATACGTGGATAGATGCATGAACTGCCTAAAAACAGTAACTTCTTACAATCATTCTGCCACGCAGCTTGAATTGTATTCATCTCGATCATCATATTGTCGTACATAAAGTCGGCTGGGAAGCGACTATTACCGATTATGCCGCCTACTCGAGCAGATGCTAAGAATACATATTCAGGCTTGTTTTCTATAAAAAATCGTTCTGTATCGTTCTGTCTGCGTAGATCTAGCTCTTTAGACGTTCGCACGATGATATTATTGTAACCTTGCCTTGTCAATTCACGCATAATTGCGGAGCCGACCATGCCGCGATGTCCAGCTACATATAATAGTGAGTCTTTTTGCATTTATTGTCGCTTTACGTACTCCATATCATGTTCAACCATGTTTTGTACCAGTTCAGTGAATGAAGTCTTCAATGGATTCCAACATAATAGTGTCTTTGCTTTGGAAGGATCTCCTAGCAAATTCACTACATCTGTAGGTCTAAAAAACATATGTGAAACCTCAACTAAAACTCGATCGGTGGCTGTGTCAATTCCTTTCTCATTAACCCCTTCTCCAACCCACTTTAAGCTGATTCCTGCAAATTTAAATGCTTCGGCGCAGAACTCGCGCACTGTATGCTGTACTCCTGTAGCGATAACAAAATCGTCAGGCTTATCAGCTTGAAGCATTAGCCACATACATTCGACAAAATCTTTAGCATATCCCCAATCTCGTAAAGAATCAAGATTACCAAGTTCTAGATGATCCTGCAATCCATAAGCTATACGCGCAGCAGCTAACGTTATTTTCCTAGTAACAAACTGCTCGCCACGCCGTTCAGACTCGTGGTTAAAAAGTATACCATTGCACGCGAACA
The DNA here is from genome assembly GCA_025997215.1 of Clostridia bacterium. The sequence goes on along the minus strand of BNUH01000035.1, from coordinate 8,801 downwards.
TGCTATATGCTTCACGGTACTCTCGCATCATCCAGAATGCATATTGCTTAGCAATAGCGTAAGGACTATAGGGGTGAAATGGCGTGTTTTCATTCTGCGGTGCTTCTTCGACCTTGCCAAACAACTCAGATGTTGAAGCTTGATATATGCGACATATTTTTGCCAGCCCGACAAGTCTTACTGCTTCGAGAATGCGTAAAACACCAAGAGCGTCAACATCTCCAGTATATTCAGCACTGTCGAAACTGACACCTACATGGCTTTGAGCTGCAAGATTATATATCTCATCCGGTTGCACATTTCCAATAATTCGCACAATACTAGATGAATCAGTTAAGTCTCCATCATGAAGCGTTATAAGACCTAACAAATGATCAATACGGCTTGTATTAGACAAAGAAGCACGTCTGACTATACCATGGACTTCATATCCCTTTTCTAGTAATAGTTCAGCAAGGTACGATCCATCTTGTCCTGTAATACCTGTAATCAGTGCTCGTTTCAACATCATCCAACCCTATCTATATAAGTTTTTAATCCACTGCTACCTTCCCGCGAGGTAATTAAAATACCATCTTTACTAGCGACAACGACCAGATTCTTAACACCTAAGGCAACGATAGGTATCTCTAACTCATTTATTATCTGTGTATTCTCATTTTCTTCATCAATCATTACATTACCTATGGTAGGAGAGCTTATCCTTTCAGATAAAGCCCCCCATGTACCTAAATCTTCCCAAAAGCCTGAATACTTGACTACCTGCACTCTAGCAGCCTTTTCAACCACAGCATAATCGAAACTGGTCTTTTCAAAACGATCGTATTTATCCAGTGCATCCTGGAAGCTGTTTATCTTCACAGATCTTTGTACTAGATCGAGCATATACCCCAACTTGAAAACGAAAACGCCACCATTCCAGAGAGCACCCTCTTTTATCAAACCATCTGCTACATCTTTATTAGGTTTTTCGACAAATCGATCTACAGGAGCTGATGAGTTAGATTTTACCTCATGTTGAGGAACTATATATCCATACTTCTCAGAAGGCTCTTTTGGCGCGATTCCCATAAGTACTATTTCCGCACTACTCCGTCGCGCCGCTTGCTCCATCTGTTTAATTGTCAGGAAATAGTATAGCTCACAATATGGATCAATAGGTTGTACGGCAATTATTTCATCTCTGGATATACCTTTTTCATAGAATAGGTATAAGCACGATAACGCTATGGCAGGGAAAGTATCACGCCTTGACGGTTCCTGCACCACTTCGACATCCAACCCTAATTGCTCTCGGATTAGGGGAACCTGTGATGCGCCTGTAGCAATTGTAATGGGATCATCTATGCTTGCCTCACGAATCTGACGGTAGACACGTTGCACCATAGATTCATACGAACCATCCGGTGCTGGCAATATCTTAATAAACTGCTTTGGCCGCTCATTACTTGAAAGCGGCCATAAGCGTTTACCTGATCCACCTGATAATAGTATTATCTGCATCAATAAGCACCTCTTGGACGCAATACTGCTATAGGGGTCTTAATCAGTATTTTTATATCATTCACAATATTTTGGTTCTTTATATATTCCAAATCAAGTTCCATCCATTGCTCGAAAGATAATTCGCTTCTCCCAGAAATTTGCCATACACACGACAGACCAGGAGTTACTGCCAAACGTTGTTGCTCGTATTCTGTATACTTCAGTACTTCCTCAGGCATGGGTGGTCTTGGCCCCACCAGGCTCATCTTTCCTGCCAGCACACAAATAAGCTGGGGCAATTCGTCGATGCTATATTTACGGATAAAGTGTCCGACCTTAGTTATCCTCGGATCATTCTTAATCTTAAAGATTGGACCATCTTTTTCGTTCATCGCTAGAATTTTGCTCTTTACTATATCAGCATCAGCTATCATAGACCTAAACTTAGGAAAGTCGAATGGCACCTGATCCTTACCAATACGTGTACTGTGATATATAATCTTTCCCCTTGGATCTTCAATTTTTATTGCAATGGCTGTGATTAGGAATATAGGTGAGAATAATACCAGGAAGAATAACGAACCAATTATATCAATTACACGCTTAGTTATTAAATACGAAAGACTAGTATTACCTGTAATATGTTCATAACGTTCTAACTCCGATGGCTGTTGTATATACTGTGGCTGTAGTGCTACTACTCCATCGTATAGTGGTTGTCGTTGTTCAGCCATATATTACTTTATCACCTCAAATAATGTTCACTTGTCGAATTTACTGTACGTAACACATTTAACATAGTTGTAACATTCTTGCCTGTCGAATCAAGGCGAACGTCCTAAATCAGCGAAAAACTCTTCAAAGCCAAGCAACTCAACTTGGCTGCCTCAAGCTGAAACTTCATATATATCAAACAGCTTTTGACCGATATTGTTGTTGTTTTTCACAAGAATTTGCTCAAACTAGGAGGGGAACACTACCTAAACTACCGCCCCTAACCCGCTAACCGAATTATACCCAGACCCAGGGCGTAGACCTGTATACTTTATCTCTATATCTCCACCATAAAAATGTATCAAATTCTCAGCCAACTCTCTGATCTTTACAGGTTCACCCATCTTCAAAACATACAACGCACCATTATCTGCCATCCCACCTGCTTGGAGAACCAGCCTAGCTGCCTCTGGGATTGTCATGAAATATCTTACGATTTCTGGATGAGTGACAGTAATAGGCCCACCTGCTTCAATCTGCGACCTAAAGAGGGGGATCACTGATCCATGCGATCCTAGCACATTACCGAACCGGACGGCCATACAGCGCATATCCGTAGTCTTAGCGTAAGACTGTATAAGCATCTCACATACCCGTTTCGTCGCACCCATTATGCTGGTAGGATTAACAGCCTTATCAGTGGACAACAAAACAAAACGCTTCACACCATGAACGGCGGCCACGTCGAGCACGTTTTTCGTACCGAAGATATTATTACGAACGGCCTCCGCTGGCGATGTTTCCATTAACGGAACATGCTTATGTGCCGCCGCGTGGAATACCACTGATGGTTTATATTTGGTGACTATCTGTTCCAAATGATCCTTGTTACAGATATTACCTATTATAACTTCTACAGGAACACTACTGCCATATAACTGTTGTAGCTCCATTTGTAGTTCATATACAGTGTTTTCATAAATATCATATATAACTAACAGCTTAGGATCGAACCGTATAACTTGGCGGCAAATCTCTGATCCGATCGAACCGCCGCCGCCTGTTACGAGGACGACTGCGTCTTTCAAGTAATCGGCTATAGCCGCTGTATCAAGAACCACTTCATCCCTAGACAACAAATCTTCAATTTTTATATCCCTTACCCTTAATGAACTACTTTTCATTGACTCATCGATCGAACTAAGCATCCGGACGTGGCACTTTGTTGCAATACACAAGTTAGCCAAATCGGCATATCGCTTACCTTTTAATGAAGGTATAGCTATAAGGATTTCCTTAACATTATATTTTATAACCAGGTCAAGTATATCCTTATTACCTCCAAGTACTGGTATGCCATGCACTTTGAGATTTTGCTTACCACGATCTTCATCTACCAGAAACATTGAGCCTGTTGTGGCCTTGCCTTCTGATAGGTATTTTTCCAATAGATAGACGGCAGCGTCACCTGCGCCAACAATCATCAGCGGTTTATCAACTGTGTTCTTCCTGAAGCGAAGTCTTCCGCCGAGGAGCAATCGCCAGACAAATCGACTTGATAGAATTAGAACAGTTGATAATGTGGAGGTAAATAACAGTTGTACTTTAGTAAATGACCACCCTAGAATCTGATCGGCGATGAAAACTAAAATCATCGACGCGATATCGAGGAAAACCATTTGCATTGCTTCGCCGACACCGGCCATGCTCCAGAGGACGCTATAGATGCCGCCGACCATATATGTTACTAAATGTAATCCTGTTATAACCAATACACTGGTTATAAGTTCATTGATGTTATTAGGCAACTTGTAAACGCCTGTCCATACAAAGATACTGAAGGTAAAAGATAGAGCACAGATCAGGCATCTATAAACGCTAACAAGATTCGTCGTTGATGTATACTTCGGAATCTAGACACAAACATTCCTGGTATTATCACCCGATTCTATATATACTTTCAAAAGCTTCGGCGCAATCGATCTTCACCGCTTCGCCCCAGTTATGCCAGTTGGGTTTACGACCGTACTTACGGTAGACATCCAATTTAGTATCCTGAGTATCTTTGATATCCACATAAGCACTGGGAATGATACCACGCTTACGATCCCAGGTTAGAGGCTTATCTGCCAGCAGGACTTCTTGGATAGTACCGTTGGGGTCGAATGAAGGACTTAGTTGTGTGGTAATAATTATTTGAGGGTTTAACTTCTCAACTATTCCCTTCAAACCACTTTCAATGATCAAGGTAGCGCTGACTAAGCTGGCGACGTCCTGAACCATTGAGTTGAGTGCCGAAAAGCCAGCATAGTCATTGTCCATTTTCTTAGTCAGTGCGATGGTAACAGAGCATCTATCATTTACCCATTTACGGATTGAGCCTACGGAGGTGAACTCGTTGCCATGGTTATTAATAACGATCAAGGTTCTTTTGTTACTGAACAATCGTCCGCTCCCATCGCCAGCATAATAGCTGTATCAGCATAAACATATGAGTGTTCAGTTATAATCATTATTACAAGCTGGTAGGGGTGTTCGGCTATTCAACCGGAGCACCCTAACCAGTTAGGATAAGCTCACCATACTCCGTCTTATGACCTTCCATACATGTTACCAATTCATAATAACCTTCATCAAAAGCTATTCTCTGGACAGTATTGAACTCGAACATATTAGTTACACCTGATGAACGAATCTTCATGAGATCCGCGAAAGCTTTAGGGCTTATATTCTCTATAACCTTAAAGCTATCGACGTCTGGTAATATACTCAATCCAGAACCGTTATCCCATTTAACTTCTATATTAGGGAAATCGTCTACACCTTCTACGACACCCTGATCGCCTACTTTAACGGAGGGGTAAGGATCATCCATAGGCGCGGTCAGTTCGATCCTGGTGCCTACTGGGAACTTCTGGATTAATTCTTCTTTAGTAATCATTTGCATCTTCTACAGTTTAGTTATGATAATTTATGTAAAACAACTGAATCCAACGAGTATTGGTAGTGGAACCCACATCCGTCGATAGTTAACATCCTATTCAAGAGAGGTCTAACCACTTGGCTATGATAGTATAAGAACATTCTTACACGAACGCTTGTTGTGGATTCTGAAAAGCCTAGCATTCTCAACAAAAACCGCACAAACGTTAGATCGGCCAAACCACCTGCCTGTAAAACCAACCTAGCTGCCTCAGGAATCGTCATGAAGTATCTTACTATTAGAAGTCTAATTTTTCGACTCCTTAGTATCATTTGTCTTATATAAAAAAACCTAACAGTAGAGCCATTTTTGAATCACCATATTGTAGTTGTTTCCATTATAGACATGCCCTCTGCTTTTGCTACCAGTCGAAAACAAAAGCAGGGATTGTTACCTTATGCTGCTTTGCAACTTTTGGTCTTTCAACTATTAGACCTTCAATAGTCATAGTTCCAATCAGGATATTTAGTAGCTACGGTAATTCGTCAAATCTATTAGCTCTTATTGCTTTACTTGTAAAACATTACAGGATTATCACGCTCCTAAGTTAAATGTGCTTCCCATTCTTCATAGCACCATTTAGCATACTTTAAAACTCCAGTACCCTATATCCCTATCTATCTTGAGTTAGACGGGCTTGCTTATACAATACAAGCCACGATTTAATACTTTTATTGCGGCAGCGCAATCAACATACATGGGATGAATAAAATCATACCAACGATAGAAAATGTACTATCTATTACACATTAGTGAGTCGGTATTCCGGCAAAAGTAATTCTCGACGTATACACGTAACCGAAACACTTACATTTGCATGCGCTTTTTACCGGATAACATATGACAAGTGTAGACCCACTTCTCATCGAAAACTATTTTTTTGTAAGCCAGACCTTTTAGTTACGAGCCGCAACTAAACTTATTGAGAACCTTTATGTCAACATAGCCTCTTGCATGGCGCACTCCGCGGCCGCTGCCTGGTCGATGTATCATGAGGTACTGCCTATCTTTGGATCAGCATCAACACTACACAGATACCACTTTAGTGCAGTGGGGCTAACCAATCAAAAACTCTCCAGCTCTACCATTCGCTGGAATGATTTCCTAATCGCCTCCTGACAGTCTCTGCTAGTATAGGACATACTAAGCAAACTTTCGTCCAGGTACAAATGACTAGTTCGCAATCGAACTGTGTCAAATGACTGTACGTAATGATACCATCTTTTTCATATACTGTCAATAGGGATGAGCAAATTCACAGCAATTCCAAATTTAGAAAAATAGAATCTCAAGAATACTTTGAGAATGCTGCTAGCAAAAGGCGGAAGGGCGATTCATTGTAGGCAAATCGTTCTTAAATATAAACAATTCACGTCATACACATCGGCGGGTCAGTAGAAATTTTTGTCGGATATCGCCTTGGAACAACTATGTTTTGTTGTATATTCATCAAGGAAGGAGTGTGTCCATATACTTAAGAGAAAAATCACTGCCAATTACTAAATTTGGAATTGCTGATGTGCAACCCTTGCACTTTGATCGATAACGAGCTAAAATGATTGTAAGGCTTAGCATTTATGGATGACTTGATAATATAGGAAGGGGCGCTTTGCATATGGCGAAGATCAAACTAGCGTTCATTGGCGCAGGTTCTATCGGTTTCACGCGCGGTTTACTTAAGGATATCCTGTCTGTACCGGAATTGCAGGATATTGAGGTCGCGTTCACCGACATCAACAAGCAGAACCTGGACATGGTTACTCAACTGTGTCAGCGCGACATCGACGAGAACGGTTTATCCATCAAAATCAACGCGACGCTGGATCGCCGCGAGGCTTTCCGCGGCGCGAAGTACGTCGTAAACTGCGTTCGCATCGGCATGTTGGAGGCGTTCGCAAAGGACGTGGAGATTCCATTGAAGTATGGCGTGGATCAGTGCGTCGGCGATACGCTGTGTGCCGGCGGGATATTCTATGCTCAGCGGGACATCGCAGCTCTGGAGAGGTTCTGCCGCGATATCAGGGAAGTCGCCGCGCCGGGCTGCCTGCTGCTCAACTATTCCAACCCGAACGCGATGGTTACATGGTACTGCAACAAGTATGGCGGCGTGCAGACCGTGGGTCTGTGCCATGGTGTGCAAGGCGGCCACGCGCTGATCGCAAAGGTTCTGGGTTATGAAACAAAGGAAATCGATATAATTTGCGCTGGTATAAACCATATGACATGGTATATATCCGTCAAACATAACGGTGAGGAGCTGAACGATAAACTGCTCGCCGCGCTTGAAGCTGACGAGGAGACCGCCAAGACCGAGAAGGTTCGCATCGACATGATGAAGTGTTTCGGCTACTTCTCCACGGAGTCGAATGGCCACCTTTCCGAATATGTGCCGTGGTATCGCAAGCGCGTCGGCGAAATCAATGACTGGATCGATCTGGGCGTGTGGATCAACGGTGAGACCGGCGGTTACCTGCGCGTGTGCACAGAGGGCCGGAATTGGTTTGAGACCGATTTCCCCAACTGGCTGAAGGAACCGCCGAAACAATTCAGCTATGATGAGCGCAGCCGCGAGCATGGCAGTTATATAATCGAAAGCATCGAGACAGGGCGTGTCTATCGCGGACATTTCAACGTTGTAAACAAGGGCTGCATCACAAACCTACCTGGTGACGCAATCGTCGAAGTGCCTGGGTTCGTTGATACGCATGGCATAAATATTCCAATACTGGGTGATCTACCCTTGGGATGTGCCGCCGCTTGCATGAGCAACATCTCCGTACAGCGTCTGGCTGTCGAGGCTGCTGTTCACGCCGATATCAATCTCCTTCGGCAAGCTATGATGATGGATCCGCTGGTCGGTGCGGTTTGCAACACAGCGGAGATTTTCCAGATGGTTGATGAGATGCTCATCGAGGAAGCGGAGTGGCTGCCGCAGTATGCGCAGGAGATAGAACGCGCAAAAGGCCGCCGCGCGAAAGCAGAAGCTGACGGGACGCTCATCCCGCCAATCGTGACAGAAGGAGCGGCGAGGCTGCATACAAAGACCGTAGAAGAGATGGCTGCGGATAAAGAGGCGGCCAGGAGGAACGCTGCGGAGGCGGATAAAGGGAAGGAGCGTGAGACGGCGAAGTAGGGCGATGGAGGTATATGCTCCGCACGCAGCCTATTCTGCTGTGATACAAATATGGATGTAAGCAATTCGCAATCCGCCACGGGCAGAGACTGATCCGGTATATTCAGAAGCAATACTGCTAGGCTATTATAAGTCAGCGTGTATATATTGATATGTTTCAGCGCCGCTTTGAGGATGCATGCTGACTGGCCGAGGATAGCGTCCCGTTCAGCTGTAGGTAGACTGGTTTCCAGGGTCTCATTCAGAAATAGTATAATAACCATATAATTATCATATTCAAATGATACGCCGGTTGACGACAGTGTGTTTTCAACATCAATACCAGGCCGCATCAACCGCGCTAACGCGTGCTTTTGTAGCTGAAGCTCCTGATTGTCCGCGATAACTGCGAGATAATCGTTGTCACGCAGCAATTCATCCAGCATATGATTGATTTTTACATATTCATTATTACCGTTATCGGATACGTTCTTACTGCCGGACAGT
>BNUH01000034.1 GCA_025997215.1 Clostridia bacterium | reverse complement strand
CATACGCTCGCCTCCTGAGTAGATCTTGGACTATTATACCACAGTCTCGCCAAATCCGCAACTAAAATATTCAACAATTTGACAAGAAAATCCGTCTGATTTTCCTTGTCGTTGTTGAGTTTTTGGGCTGCTTTGGAATGTGAATATCTGCCGAATTAGGGAAATTCCGTCGTGCTATAGTCGTTAGGTTGATGTTAGGTTGACAGCATTTCGCACTAATATTTCTGTTGACAATTGTACCCGAAGCATTATACTTTAGTTAGCAGGTATGACGAGGTGAGTGTTCTGGATATTATAATGAGACATATGCGTGGGAAGCATTTGAGTGAGACCTTCCGCCAGAACGTGGCGGGCTACTTGTTCCTAGCACCTTGGTTGGTCGGTTTCTTGACGCTCACGCTGCTGCCGATGGTGACGTCGCTGTTTTACTCGTTCACAGATTTCTCCGTGCTGGGTGAGGCGCACTGGGTTGGACTCAAGAATTTTATATATCTATTCACAAAGGACGCTGTGTATAAGCAGTCGCTCAAGGTAACATTTGGTTATGTGTTCCTATCCGTGCCGATCAAACTGGTGTTTGCGCTGGTGATCGCGGTTATTATGAACAGGAAGATTCACTTCATCAGTATATATCGTACCGTATATTACATCCCGACACTGCTGGGCGGATCGGTGGCCATATCCGTTTTATGGAAGAAACTGTTCTCCGGCGATGGAGTTATCAACTCAATCATCAATCCCGCCATGAGCGCGCTCACCGGCACAGCGTACCGCGCACCATCTTGGATCGCCAATCCCAAATACGCGATGTTCACATTGGTCATACTGACGGTATGGCAGTTTGGTTCATCGATGATCATTTTCCTGGCTGGTCTCAAGCAGATTCCGCAGGATTACTACGAAGCCGCGGCTGTGGACGGCGCGTCGGCCAGGCATCAGTTCCTTCATATCACCATTCCATGTTTATCACCGGTTATACTATTCAACCTGGTCATGCAGACGATCACCGCATTCCAGGCGTTCACACAGGTGTTCATCATAAGCGACGGCAAAGGCGGCCCGCTTAATTCCACCATGTTCTATACACTGTATCTGTATATAAAAGGTTTCCATCACTGGGAGATGGGTTATGCCTCGGCTATGGCGTGGGTGTTGCTGGTAATTATATCAGTTTTCACAATAGTGATATTCCGAACGAGTGGCATGTGGGTCAGTTATGGCAGTGGGGAGTAGGCGGTGATGATGACGATGGCCATGTCGATAAAAACTAAACGTATCATCGGCAATACATTCTCGCACATAATCATTATCCTCTTTGGGATAGTGATGCTCTATCCCGTCGCGTGGCTGATTATGTCAAGCCTCAAAGCGGGCAACACGATCTTCTCTGATCCCAGTTTGATACCAAAGTCCATCACATTCCAGCACTACATTACAGGCTGGTCAGGCGTTGGCCGCATACGCTTCGCCGTATTCTTCAAGAATTCATTGGCGATATGCCTGTCGGTCGTCGTGCTCAACATGATATCCTGCTCGATGGCGGGGTACGCGTTTGCTCGGCTGAACTTCAAATTTAAGAATATCTTGTTTGCCGCAATGATGGTGACGCTCATGCTGCCCGCGCATGTCACGACCATCCCGCGTTACATCAACTTCAAAAACTTGGGTATGATCGACCATCCATTATACCTCGCGTTGATCCTGCCAAAACTGTTTGCGACAGATGCGTTCTTTGTGTTCCTGTTGGTGCAGTTTATGCGCGGGTTGCCGAAGGATCTGGATGAATCCGCCAGGCTGGATGGCTGCGGTCGCATAGGCATTTATCTGCGGATCGTGCTGCCGCTGACTGCGCCGGCTTTGATCACAACCGCGCTGTTCACATTTCTTTGGACATGGGATGATTTCATGAACCAATTACTTTATATAAATACACCGGCCAAATATACCGTGCCGCTGGGCCTTCGCATGTTCTTGGATGCGACGGGCACAAGCAACTGGGGTGCGATGCTGGCCATGTCCGTGCTGTCGATAGTGCCATGCTTCATACTGTTCTTCTCACTGCAGAAGTACTTCGTGCAAGGCATTGCGACTACGGGTATAAAAGGTTAACCTTTATAAGGTTAGCCTCGATTATGAGGCAAACAGGACGCGTGCGTTCTGTTGAGCACAAATAAGGAGGATCCATCTATGAAGAAACTGCTCGCGCTGCTAATCGCACTAACGATGGTTTTGTCCGTTGCCGCTGTGCAAGCGGACGAACCGGAGATCTCCGGCACCCTGCGGGTGATGTGGTGGGGCGGCGATTCCCGCCATGAGATCACACTCCAGGTAATCGACCTGTTTGAGGCTCAGTATCCAAATGTCAAGATAGAGGCCGAGTACATGGGTGGCGGCGATTACTGGACGAAACTGGATACCATGCTGGCGGGAGGTAACGCGCCTGACGTGCTGCAGTTTGGCGGCAATTATCCCGATTACGTATCAAAGGGCGTACTAGCGCCGCTCGATCCCTACTTTGGCAATCTGATCGATCAAACCAAGGTGGATCAGCCCATGCTGAACGCCATCACCGTGGACGGCAGCGTGTACGGCTTATGCCTTGGCGCGAACCGTCTGGGCATCGTGTACAACAAGACGATGCTGGACAACGCTGGTGTTGAACTGCCAGATGCGGACTTCACTTGGGAAACCTTTGGCGAATACCTGGCGCAACTAAAGGACAAACTGCCCACCGGCGTCTATCCGATGTTCGACGGGTCGTGTTATGAAACCAATACGTTCGGCTATTACACGCGTCAGCAGGGCAACTCCATGTACACCGGCGGCGACAGTACGGACCTCAAGGTTGAAACCGTAAAGTCGTTCCTGGATATGTGGGCTGGATGGCGCGACGCTGGTCTGGTTCCGTCGGGCGAAACATCCGCTGAGTTTACCGAGAAGGGGACAGATACTTCGGCGCTCGTGGCGGGCAAGGTCGCCATGACAATACTCTACTCCAACCAAATCTCCGGTTATCAAGCTGCAATGACCGATGAACTGGGCATCAGCCCGTTGCCCGAGGTGGCAAGCGACGCCGCATGGATCATGCCCAGCCAATACTTCTGCATGAATAGCGCTTCAGAGAATAAGGATGCTGCGGCCGCGTTCATCAACTTCTTCGTGACCACGCCTGAGGTTGGTTTGATCCTGCGCAATGACCGCGGCATCTCTGCCTCACCCGAAGTACGCACAGCCATCGCCGAGGTCGCGACGCCGCTGGATCAAAAAGTGTACGCGCTGTTCGATGTGCTGGCCGATCACAGTACGCCGATGGATCCTAATATCCCCAACGACCAGGAATTCCTGGAAGGGTTCGACAATATCAACCTAGCGGTAGCATTCGGCCAGAAAACCACCGCCGATGCCGCGCAGGAGATACTTGACCTGCTTCACAGGATGATCGAAAAGAAGTAATCTGGTTTAGTTTGTTTTTGAGTGGGCGGAGTTATTTCCGCCCACATATTTATTGTGCTATAGAATTGCAATCCCCTACCACTTAAACCCCGTAGTCGCAATCCCCTCAACAAAATACTTCTGCGCAGCAAAAAATAATATCACACATGGCAGGATGCTCAGCACAGACATCGCCATAATTTGATTCCACTGTGCGCCGGATTGGGTGTCCAGCGACATACGCAATCCCAGCGCGAGAGTGTATTTGCTGACACTGTTGATGTAGATAAGCGAATTCCCAGACGGCTCAACTCCAAACGATATACTCGCCTATCAAGATCTCATCAACCGCCTGCGCCGCCACGCACTGACCATCCGAACCATTAGTCGGCTGGAGTGTGAACTGTTCAACGAAAAATACCAGGGTACAAGATTCCTCATCTCATTGGGTATGGGCTGGCAAAACCGACATGGAATTCTTAGAAGGTTGAGCGGGACCTATGCTTATGCCAGCATGAGGAAGGCGCGGGATACTGGCTGGATGCCGTATTATGCGCAATATAGGGATAAAGACAGGGCTGAAAAAAGAGGCGCTATTTGTTAATGTCAACCCACTTCAGAAACGGATGCATAAGCGCCACATTTACTGGAAACGTCTCGTTTTGCTGCCCCATTTCTGAAGTTTGTTGACTATATGCCTTGACGTTGGATATGTAGGTTCAAAGCAGATAGTAGAAGGCAAAGGGTTGTTGATCTCCAACATGGTTAATACGCCCAATATTGGCTACTTAGTCAGCGGCCTAAATCGCCCACCAGCGACACTGCTGGCGGGCTGATCGGTTTATTGCAACTTTTACTTCTTCAACACATGCTACCTCTCAGGCGCGCGCGTATCTGCTGCTCAGTTGGAGTCGCTACATCCGCGGCCAAGCCGGATATATATCGGCACGCCTCCAGTAAGGCCGCTGCACATTTGCCACGCACACCAGCCACATGATGCACATATGGGCCATATACCAGCTTCTCTTCCCATAGCGGCCAGTCGGCCACTTCCATCCATACATAGGTTCCCAAGCAGAATGGACCGGACGTTGCTGTGCCTTCGCCGATGAACAGTTTGTACCGCCCGTTGATGCCATCAAATCGGCAAACGGTTAAATCCTGGGCATCGATTGCGAAATTTCCCGTGCCGGGATAACCTGGAGCCACGTTGCAATGACCCGCCAGGAACGCGTCGCAACCCTTTGCTTGCAGGCATGGCGGGAAGTTGCCGCAGTGCCAAAGTAATACCCCATTGTCGTTATTGGGATGACGAATGGTTAGATCCGCAAAGAACGCTGCTTCCGTGTTAAGATTTGCCGCCTGAATCAGCAAGGATGACAGCGCGCCGTGTATATCAGTCTCACACGCCACGGGTATGCCCGCGTCTGTAACTAATGCGTTTGCGTAGCATGAGTAGCACTTCAATTCTTCCGGCAAGTCCTCGTGGCAGCGGATCGCAATAGCAGATAGGTTTGCCTCGCGCGCCCAGTCCAGCATGAATAGCTTCATCCCAGCGATCAGCGGCAATGCATCCTTTGGCGTATCTCGCACGGCGATGTTTTGAGCGATGGATTCTACCTCCTGCGGAATTCGTGGATCCTCTCGTGCGATGCGCCGCACCTCGTTCGTAAAACGCAGCGCAGTTAGAGGCATCAGTTCGATGCCCCAACGTGTTAGCAAATCTTGTTCATTGATGATCACCGTGTAGAAGTTCGGCGGTCGAGTCGAAATCTGCCCGATCCGCGCGCCAATGAATGCCTTCACCACGCTCGCTGCCGCAACAAATGTTAATATACCCTCGCGCAGGATCGGATCATCCATCCGTGAACTTACAATGTATGTAAACTGTACGCCGTACTTCTGCAGCACATTGCTGGTGGCAAATACGCCACATTGCGAATCCCGCAGACGGATCCCATCGTCCAATGGCGCCTCGTCACGCGGCCCCCACAGCAGTACGGGTTTGCCCAAGGCGCGGCACAGCGTAGCCACAACCTCCTCCGTGCCGAAGTTGACGTGCGGCACAAATACTGCGTCCACATCCTCCGCCTTGAACAACGCGATGGCCTTATGCGCATCCTCCATCCGGATCAGCAGACCTTCCTCATTAACAGAATCGATATTGACATACTCAATACCCAAATCATCTAGCTTTCGCTCAGTGAGCGCTTTGTAGCGGTGCGCGTCTTCAACGGAAAAACAAAACCTACGCGTCGGAGCCAATCCCAACTTGAACCCTTTTTTCATGGTCACATCATTCCTCTCGATCCTATTCCTACCCTATTTTTTCTTGCGTTACTCGCGATACCATACATGAATACTCCATTTTTCGGGGCCATGCAGCGGCTTGCCAATGATATCCAGCTTACCGTTGCCGTTCAGATCAGCCAGCACTGCCTCATGAATCCCTGTACCTTCATCAATGATGTGGCGCGTAGTGAAGTGACCCTTTCCATCATTCTCATACACCAATAAACGCGGTGGGCGAATCGTATACTCCTCTGACGCGCCGTTCTTTGCCACAACGCCGATTTCCCCAACAAATAGATCGGCAAACCCGTTGCCGCATAAATCCGCGATGCGCAGTGAGTGCGCATCCAGCAGACCTGTATCGAGGATGTGCTCTTCCCATTCACCTACGCCATTAGGTGGCGCGGTAAAATACGCGAGCTTACAGCCTTCGTTATGTCCATAAATACACGCGTCTCCTTCGGAGAGCACTATTTCAGCACGGCCATCGCCGTTCACGTCGCCTACTGCGATTTTGTTTGAGATGTAGCTTTTCGACGTAAACTGAGAAGACGCGCACCCCTCGTCCGTCCAGCGGTAATACGATACGCCGCATACCACTTCCAACAATCCATCACCGTTCACATCAGCGATCGCTAGGCCTTCGTCCGGCTGTATGCCAGCGCTGTTCCATGGATGCCTCGGGTTCGGCAGATGCTTGCCCTGCGCTATAATCTCCAGATTTGGCCATGGTTCTTGATATGGATCCTCTGGAATGGGCACAGCAAAGATCGTCGTTCCGGTGTGATCTGCCGCCATCTGATTCGTGAACACTAGATACATCACGCCATCGTTCTTAATCGGACCAATGAGTGTATCGTGCATCTGGCAAAGCCTCGTATTGGCGATACGGTGGCGTTTCCAAGGCGTGGACCCATCGCCGGGATTTTCCCACCAGGACATCTCGTCATGCGTATGATCAGCGCCATTGATGATATCCGGTACACCGTTTCCAGTGAGATCATACACACTGCCGCCGCATTCTTGCCCCTGAACCTGTGCGATCACATGCGTCGTCCACGTCTCCGACGCGCCACTATTCTGGAGCCATGCCATACTCCCGTTTCGGCCGCAGAGCGCATAGTCCAGTATGCCGTCGCTGTTGAAATCACCTATTTGGCAGAAGGTATTCATGGTTCCCTGTCCCGCTTCGTTCTCCAATGTGCCGATGACTGCCTTGCGAAAAACTGGTTTCATCTATATCCTGCCTTTCAATGCGCCATGCGCACGCTATTCACAGCTCACCCATAAACCCGTCTGCGCCGCTTGTGCGCAGGCATCAATCAACTGCTGACACCGCCAGCCATCCTCGAAATTGGATTCATTGTCCTCGCTTTGTTCAATCGCCCGCAAAAACATATAAATCTGGTGGACAAAAGTATGCTCCCATCCCAATGAGTGTCCGGGCGGCCACCAATGCCCCATAAATGGATGATCCGGCAGCGTCGCGTGAATCATGCGGAATCCTTGCGTCCGCCGCTCATCGCGTTCCGAGTATAATGCTAGTTCGTTCAATCGCTCCAAATCGAATCGGATAGCGCCTTTCGATCCGCGTATTTCCAGCAGCAGTGCGTTGCGCCGCCCCGCAGCTACATTCGATAATTCGAATAACCCGAGCGCGCCATTCGCGAATCGCGCCTGTATTGTCGCCATATCATAGGTTTCCACCGTATGGCTGATACCGTCCGCATCCAGTCGCACCGGGATGACCGTATGTCCTGCCGCGGCTACGGATTTGATTTCGCCGCAAAGCCAGCGCGCAAGGTCCAGCACGTGCGCGCCTTTATCTCCCAAGATGCCCGCGCCGGCCAATTTAGCATCCATACGCCACTGATACGGCGTTTGAGGCGATAGACAGAAATCCTGCAGATAACTCGCTTGCAGCCCGTAGATCTCGCCTATCTCCCCATCGTCGATGAGTTCTTTCGCCAAGCGAAGCGTTGGCAGTCCACGATAGGTAAAGTTACATAGATGACGAACCCCATTGGAACGCGCCGCATCCAGCATGCGCCGTGCGGCGGCGGCTTCGATGGCCAGTGGTTTTTCGCAAATCACATGCTTGCCGGCGTACGCGGCTGCTATTGCGATCGGTTCATGCAGCGCGTCATGCGTACAGATGTCGATGATCTCAATCTCCGGGTCTTCTATTACCCGATGCCAGTCCAACTCAGTTTGTGAAAAGCCATAGCGAGCAGCCGCCGTATCCAGATCGCTCCCGACACCGCACAGCGTGCGCAGCTCAATTGATTTCTCCAAATCAAAGAACATGCCGACAGTACGGTATGCATGGCTGTGTGCCTTACCCATGAACCGATGTCCGATCAAGCCAACAGAATGCACATTCTTTGGGCGGGGTGTTTTGTCGGCGGCTTGTGCAGATGTCATTGTGATTCCCTCACATCACTTGCAAATCTTCGTCCCATAGTTCAGGCATGTGCTCTCGGATATTCGTACGCATCACTATATCCGTGCGTGTATGGTATATTGTCTGGGGCGCGTATCCAGGTTGCAGCACAGACCGCGCCAGCACGTGGATGGCTTGATACCCCTGCATGAACGGATCCTGTGTAAGCGTGGCCAGAATCACGCCGTTTTGCAAGTATTTTTTGATGCGTTCATTGATGTCATAGCTTACCAGGAGAACACGGCCTGCGTTGCCCGTTTTCTCAATCGCCTGTGCGCATCCTATGCTGCCCAACATGCTGTTCGTAAAGATAGCATCCGGGTGCAAACTCTCCAATACCTGTAGGCTAATGGAGTATGCGGACGCAATCTCGTCCACATACTCGATCTCGCCGAGTACTTTGAGTCGGCCGCCTTCGTGGATTGTTTTGATGAATTGACTCACCCGCTCTCTCAGGCTGGCGACAGATAGATGGCTGCTCATGACGGCAATCGTCGCGCCGGGCGGCAGCATCCGCTCGTATATGAGAGCGGCGGTCTGCGCCGCAACCGTCGGGTCTTCGCCGATAAAGCTGATCCGCCCACTGTCCATGGCATCGTTGTTGAATGTCACGACGCGCGCAAATTTGCTGCTGATTTCATTGAGCAAGGGATTGAGCAGCAACGAGTGTGCTGGCGTAATGGCTACGCCTTTGTATGGAAATGGTTCCGTTTCGAGCATCGCGCGGAGCTGCGCAGACTGCTCGCCCACGTCGTAATGGTCGCTGCAAATGAAATCCACACGTATGCCGAATGGCATATATCGCGATTTTGCCATCCGCGCGCCGCTGAGCACTTCATCGTAAAACGTATTATTTGGACAGAGCATCGCAAGATGGAACTGTTCCTTATTGTCCGTTTCATGCAGGCGGAAATATCCCATTTCAACGGCCATATTCGTTACCCGCGACTTCACTTCTGGTTTGACCTTATTGGAAGTATTCAGCGCACGGTGAACCGTTGAGACAGATACGCCAGTTTCCCGGGCAATATCCAACAATGTAACGCGACTGCTCATGCCCTGTTCAATCCTCCCGCCATGAAATAATGAAAGCATATTCCAATTATAACATAATTCGGGCCCTCAATCCACTGGCGCGTCCTGCACTGTGAAACACCTCGCGCACCTTTCGCGTGTATATGCGTTCCATCTCCGCACGTCCTGCTTTCAAAAACACACGCGGGTCTATGGAATCAGGATGCGCGTCCAACGCAGCGCGCGCGGCGGCTGTCGCGGCGATCCATCCGTCAGACGCATTGTTGATCTTGCAGACCGCTGTAGGCAGCAACCGTGCGATTTCGGTTTCAGGAACACCTTGAGCTTCTGTGATACGCCCGCCGTGCGCGTTGATTTGCGCAACGTATGCAGACGGCAGTGCGCTTGCCCCGTGCAATGCCAACGGCACCCCGGGCAGCAGCAGCGCGATGGCTTCCACTATGTCCATCCGCAGCGGCGGTAAACAACCATCGGCTTCTGGCCTCATTTTAACCACTCCGTGGCTGGTGCCGATAGAGACAGCCAAAATATCCACGCCCGTCGCCCTGACAAATTTCCCCGCCTCCGCTGGGCGCGTGAAGTGCTGCGTGCAACCCTCTTCGTCCAATTCCTCTATACCGCTGAGACTGCCCAGCTCTGCTTCGACCGCAACGCCACGCGGATGCGCATATTCCGCAACTCGCTGGCTCAACGCAGCATTTTCTTCGTATGGCAATACAGAGCCATCAATCATTACACTCGAAAAACCTTCCTCAACGCAAGCTCGGCACTCTGCATAGGTATGGCCGTGATCGAGTTGCAACGCTGCGAGACATGGCGTTCCTTCCGCATGCGCTTGCTCCAACACGCCTTGTACCATTCGACGCACGGCCGACGGACCTAGGTCGCGCCGTGTGGATGCTGAACACTGCAGAATAACAGGCGAATCCGCTAAAGCGCATGCATGCACAATCGCCAAGAGCTGTTGGTCATACACGAAATTGAACGCAGGCACAGCCCAACCGTTTTGGTACGCATCTTTCAACCATGGTCTTGGGTCTGTTAGTCCCAGTTCACGGTATGCCTGTGTTTCCATGAGCTCTCGCACCTCCGCATATTTTGAGCCACCTTGTTAGCCTTTCACCGCACCCGCCGCGATTCCGCTCATCATCTTTTCTCGAAAAAAGATGAACATCAGCAAGATTGGCACACACGATATGAACATGGCCGTCAACCGCATAGGCGTGTTGCTGGTATACTGCCCTTGGAAATTTTGAAGCCACAGTGGAATCGTCTTCAAGTTTTTCGAGTTGCTCAGGATGAGCGCGAACGAAAACTCATTCCATGCGCCCATGAAATTCAGCAGCCCCACTGTGAACACCATGGGCAGGCTCAGCGGAAAGATGATAGTTCGCATGGTGTAGGGGATTGTAGCGCCGTCGATAACCGCGGCTTCTTCTAACGATTTAGGGATCGATGCGATATAGCTGTCAAACAAAAACAGCGCCTGTGGTATCCCGAACGTCACGTATGGAATCCATAGTGTATACCATTTGTTGATGATTCCAACGCTGCGATACAGGATATATGTCGGAATCAGCAGTGCGTGCACGGGTATCAGCATGCCGACTAAGAAAAAGTAATAGCAGAATTTGCGTCCGCGGAAATTATACCGCGACGTAAAGTACGCGATCATGAATGCGAAGATCACCACAAAGAAGATCGTTACCGCTGTGTTGACCAGCGTGTTGCGCAGCGCCAGATAAAACTCATCCGAACCTAGGATGGATGCGTAATTATCGATTAAGGGTTTTGTCGGAAAGCTGTACATGCTGGCTTGGTATAGCTTTTTGTCCTTCAGGGAATTGAACAGCATGAATAGAAACGGGAACACATAGCTCACCGCAAATACGTACAGCAGAAGATTGACCAGCAGCGACAGCACGCCAAACCGCACACGCGCCCCACGGGACAAGAATCGCTGCGGTGTTGAATTGCGATTCATAATGCTAGCTTGACTATTCATCGTTTCGCACCGCCTTCTTGCTGACATTCAACAGGATCACCATCACGAAGCTGATTAGCATCATCGATACTGAGATCGCCGATGCGTAACCGAAGTTACCTTCTACGAAAGACTTGTTATATGCATACATCGATAAGACGCTGGACGCATACCCTGGCCCGCCGCTTGTCATGGCAAATACTTGATCGAATATCTTGATCGATCCCGATATGCAAATGATAAGCGCAACAACCAGAGTATTACGGATGAGCGGCAAGATAATGTGCCACGTACGCGCGAACCCCGTCGCGCCATCAATCATGGCGATCTCCAGCAGCGAATAATCGATATTTGAAATCGCCGAGGCTACAATTACGAGATAATAGCCAATAAACTGCCAGGCCAGAGGGATCCCGATCGTCGTCATAATAATCTTTGGATCGGCTAGCCAGTTCTGCGCGAGCGCCTGCAGACCGATCGCTGTCAGAAACGTATTGATTACCCCTCCCCGCATCGTGTACATGACCTTCCACACATTCGTAATCACGATAGGCGATACCACACACGGAAAGAAGAACATCGACTGGACAAAACGCTTGCCCCGAACCAAATTTGTCGTCATCATACATGCGATGATCACTGCCGGCACGAATTGAAAGCACGCAGAAATCATCATTATCTTGAGATTGTTTTTCAGCGATAACCAAAACACCGGATCCTTGAATAGCGCGGTATAGTTGCCCGTGCCGATAAAGCGGAACTGGAAATTAAACGTATTGTTCAGACTGTAGTACACCGCGCCGATAACGGGGATGAAACACGAAAACACATACAGCAGCATGGGGATCAGCACATAAGGCAATACACGGTAAAACGGCAGATCGAACACCGTCGACCCCGTTAACCCACCAAGCCTCTTTTTCTTGTTACTCATAGCGCGCCTCACTCCCGGATTTGGTACTTCGACCCGCTCCCGGTCGAGGGAAGAATCCACTCGATCGGGAGTTGGATTTGCACATGGATATTGCTTACGACAGGTCTTATGCCGTTAGGTCACTCTAGTGACTGCAGTATGGAAGCGTAGCTTGACTCAATCGACTGAACCGCTTCCTCGGGCGTCTTGGTTGCCACCTGTACCTCTTGCATTGCCTTGTACAATACAGACGCCATCGAGCCCTGCTGCTGCTGGTTCATCAGCGTTAATCTGGGTGCTGCGGAAATCAAATCGCTCAACGCGGAGCGTTGCGGCGTCAGGAACGACGCATCGACCTCGGGGTAGTACTCCGCTTTCAGCACGGGAATATTGCCTTCTTCCAAACGGCCCTTCGCAAACTCCGGTCCCGTGAAAATTTTCGTCAGATCGACCGCAACCTGAAGCTGATCCGAGGCTAGCTTTGTATTGATTGCATACTCCCATCCAGAACCGCCTGTGAATATTCCACTAGGGATACTATCCAAACCGTCATTTGGCTTAGGAATCGGCGCTACACCAACCTTGTCCATGAAACCGTCCGGCGCAATGCTCTCTAGCCCGCCCAGCGTCCATGAACCGCCCAACAATGCAGCTGCATCCTCATCGAAGAAGTAGCTTTGTACCTCCTCGTTTGCCTTGATTGCTACGGCGTCTGGGTTGAACAGCTCAGCGTTTATGCGCTGAATAAGCTGCACAACCTTCAAAAACTCCGGTGTGTCGTATGTTGAACCAGGCGCGTACCCGCCAATGGCAGCAACCCATTCGGGTCCGCAGTAGTATTCGCTTAGAATTTCGCCTAGGTGCGACCACAGCGGCCAACCATCCGCGTTACCGATGGCCAAAGGCACCAATCCGTCCGCTTTCATCTGCTCGCCCAGCGCGAAGACTTCATCCCAATTATCTGGATATGTCTCATATCCGTACCGACTCAAGATTTCCTTGTTGTAATACAGCACCTCGTTCGTGATGAACTGGTAGGGTATACCGTATACGGATCCATTAAACGTCGTCTCGGCCCAGTTATCCAGCATTGAGTCGCGCCATTCGGGGTCAGATGCAAGGATCTCATCCCAGTTGTCCAGCAACCCGCCCAGCGCAGCCTGCCGCATGTTGAGGCTATTGATCATGAAGAAATCAGGCATATCATTCGCCGCAGCCTGCGTCTGGAACACTACCGTCTGCAGGTCGCTGCCTGAGTAGGATTCCCAGTCGATCGTTACGTTCGGATGCTCTGCCAGGTATGCGTCCACCAAGTCCGCCGGGTAGGTATATGTCATCTCTTCCTTCACCCAGTAGTTCACGAATCGGATGTGTACGGGTGCATCTTCCGCCACCGCTAGCGGAACCAGGGTCAGCAGCAGTACCGCCGCTATGAGTAGGGATAGAGTACGTTTCATTCCGGAAATCCTCCTTTTTCTTGTTGCCGTGATGGTTGTACCGACATCCCGCCTTCCTTCCAGGCGGGTTATGTCCACTGGGGATCTTGTTCAGATATAGTTGACCACGCCGCGTCCACCTCGTCAGCCGTAGGCAGCGCTTGTAAGGCGCCTTTTTTTTGCGCAGTTAAACCGGATACCACCGAAGCAAACCGCGCACATTCGACCAGGCGCACCCAGTCCGATCCGGTAAATCGCGTCGCCGCCAATTGTTCCTTGGTAAATCGCTCAAACAGTGCGTACAGAAAACCAGCTGCATACGCGTCTCCGCAGCCGATTGCGTCTACCGTTTGCACTGACATCGGTTGTATGGTTGCAGACTGACTGCCCGCTGCAATGCTGCTCCCTTCTTCGCCTCGTGTGATCAGAACGACACGCGGTCCTTGCGCCAGCAGCATATCTGGCATCACGCTCGATGCAACTCCAGGGCAGAGCATAGCCGCTTCTTCTGCATTCACTTTGAGCGAATCACAGTAGGGCAACACAGCCCGCATCGCCTCTATGGATGCATTAGCGTTAGGCCATACGGGTTCTCTATAGTTATAATCGAATGAAACCCAAACGTTCGCTTCGCGCGCAGCTACCATAGCGGCTATTGCGCTATCCCGCATCGGGGTGTCGGTCATACTCATGCTGTCAAAATGTAGAACGTCCGCTTGTTTGAGTACGGCTATATCCGCTTCAGTAATGTGGTATCCAGTATCAGCACCGGGATTACGATAGAAAAGATACTCCGTTTCGGTGGGATTCGGCTTCGCGTGAAAGTTCATCGTTGTTCGCCGCTGCGCGTCAAATCGAATGCCATGCACGCGGACGCCCCATCCTGCAAGGCAATCAGCCAACATATGGCCGAATGCGTCCTCGCCAACCTGACCAAGAAACGCCGTTTGTGTGCCGAATTTCGCCAGAGCAACAGCAACATTGGCCGGCGCACCGCCCGGCATAGGAAGCCAACTGCGAACCTGTGTTAGAGAAACACCATATTGATCTGGAAACATATCCATGATCAACACACCCATGCATACTGCTTTCATCGTGACCGCCTACCGTTCGCGTGAATGGGATCGATACACTCGAGATACGTCGATTAGAGGCAATTTGATTATCCTCGTTGCATATAGCATAACACTGCGAGAAATTTTTGTCAAGACTGAAGAAAGAAATAACATGAAAAATTTCTGAGTGCGATCGCGTATTGCTTAGAATATGTCAGATCACGGAAGAAAATTTTTGTGGAACGCTTGAAATACACAAATACAGGTGCTATACTATAGGTGGTTCGGCAAATGGTTCTTGAAATGAGTTTAGGGCTAGATGGGTCTCTGGAAAATGGTGAAATTTTTTTCACAACCAATACGTCTATATGGCGGAAACGCATCGAATCCTCCGGATCGATCCAATGCTCGGTACGCGGAAATCGTGTTTCAGGAATAGGAGGGATTTATCATAGCTCCCAAGATCGGCATTCAGCTCTATACACTGCGCTTTGAACCGCTCTCTATGGAAGAAAAAATCCATCGCGCCGCTCAAATGGGTTATGACGGCGTCGAGTGTCCTGGTGGTATGATGGAGATATTGGCAGCCACGGCATTGCGGCAGACAGCCGCGTCCGCGGGGGTAGAAATATCTGGTATCGTATTTGACAAGCGGAACCTTAGTGACCAGCTGCCCGAAGTGGTTCAATATATGCACGAAGCTGGCTGTGACACAGTCATATTTCCTGGCTTCTTCAATCTTCCCGCAACCGAGGAGGCGTTTGCTGCGGCTGCACGTGAGCTCAATGCATGGGGAGCCGCGCTGCGCGCTGAAAACCTCCGCCTTCTTTACCACGTGCACGGCCATGAATTCGTATCCGTCAATGGTATATCGGGCATGGATATATTGTGTCGGCAGATCGATATGAACCTTTGCCCGTTGGAAGTGGACGTCTATTGGGTGGAGTGGGGTGGCGTAGATGCCGTGGCGTTTCTGCGAGCACATTCCAGCCATACGCCGATGATTCACCTGAAGGATACAAAGAGCCGCAATCCTTTCCATGACGTAGAGGTTGGTGCCGGCTGCATCAATATGAAGGAAATCCTCCGGATCGGTTTGGCACGTCCGGTGGAATGGCTGACCGTTGAACAGGAGGAGTTCGATATTCCTTCCTTGGAAAGCGCGCAGAAGAGTTGTGACAACGTCAAGCGTATGCTCACAGAACTGGAAGCAAAAGTGTGACGAGGGTGGCCAGCGATGATAAAGCTCGGTGTATTTGATGTTCTGTTTCGAGATCTTACGTGGGAGCAGACGCTGGACCGCGTAGCCGACGCCGGCTTGGAAGCGATTGAGCTGGGGGTAGGCGCGTATTCACAGTCCTCCCATGTGTGCGTACCCGATCTTTTAGATCGTGCTGAGGCGCGGAAAGAATTCCTCGGCGGGCTGGAGCGGCGTGGTCTTTTTATCAGTGCGCTGTCCGCGCAGGGCAACCCCGTGCATCCGAACACAGCGATCGCCGCAGATCACCACGCCCGGTTTGAGCAGGCTGTACGGCTTGCAGCACAGCTGGGGGTAGAAACTATACTGCTGCTATCCGGCTGCCCGGGTGGCGCTCCAGGCGATAACATGCCGAACTGGATCACGTGCCCTTGGCCGGATGAGTATCTACAGGCTTATACCTATCAATGGGAAGAGGTGCTTATCCCGTACTGGCAAAAGGCTGTTGTGTTCGCGCAAGACCATGGGATTCGCCGTCTCGGCTTGGAGATGCACCCTGGTATGGCTGTTTACAATCCGGAGACCCTGCTGCGTCTGCGCGAGGCTTGCGGCCCTGCTATCGGATGCAATCTCGATCCCAGCCACTTGGTCTGGCAGGGCATCGATCTAAGCGAAGCTATCTACGTCCTGCGCGACTGCATATATCATGTACATATGAAGGATACCGCTTTGAATGATCGGCACATCCGCTTGAATGGGCCACTCTCCGCACGGCATTACCGCCACTACAACGAGCGCCCTTGGACATTCCGTTCGATCGGTTACGGCCAGAGCCAGCAATTTTGGATTGCGTTTCTCCAGTCGCTGCAATGGATCGAGTTTGATGGAGTGCTCTCGATCGAGCATGAAGATGCGATGCTCTCCCGCGACGAAGGATTTGCGCGCGCTGTTACGTTCTTACAATCCATTCGGCCGGGCGAACCAATACGGCAGATGTGGTGGGCATAACACATGATGGAGGAAAACGAGATGCGTATTGCCATCGACTGCGACGATGCTTCGCTCGCCCTGAAGCGAATCTTATATGATTACATCCGTGCCTGCGGATACGACGTCACCGACCTGGACGCATTGGGTGCAACGCCTGGCGCTATGTACCCGCAGATTGGTTTCGCGCTGGCGCGGCGCATTGCGCAGGGCGAATTCGACCGTGGCGTGTTGTTGTGTGGCACCGGGCTGGGCATGGCCATGTCCGCCAATAAGGTGCAAGGCATATACGCTGGCGTATGCCATGACGTGTACTCGGCGGAGCGCCTGGTGCGATCGAACAATGCACAGGTGCTGACTATGGGGGCGCGTGTGGTGGGTCCCGAGCTAGCCAAGTGCATCGTGGCCGCGTGGTTGATTGCGCGTTTCGACGGCGGCGGCAGTCTTCCCAAGGTGGAGCAGATGCGCGCGTTGGAGCATGCGTCGTTCAAATATTCAAGAGATCATTCGATACCCTTGGATTCGCACATTTCAACGCCATAAACGTAAGACGGTATTGCTTTTTAGACTGATGTTCCTAAAAGCCTGTTCCTAATATATTTGAATGGAATAATTGGGCATCTTCTTAATATGTCGCCCATTTTTGACACTCGTGTGTCCAAACGCAACGGCATTTTCAATCCTCTGACCGGATGCGACAAGATAACCCAATGATGAGCCAGAAAGCTATTTTGATGCTAAATGTTATGATGTAGTATATTCTTTCTATATTCACCTGGTGTTATTCCCATATAACGGCGAAAAACTTTTGAAAAGTAACTAACATCAGAGAAATTAAGTTGCTCAGCTATCAAATAAATAGACAATGTGCTGTCTTTAAGCAATGCACAAGCTGATTCTATGCGCAATCGCGTTAGTAGAGTGGAGATACCTTCGTGATAAGTAGCTTTAAAGATGCGCGACAAATATGTTGAGCTTAATGCAAATTGCTGAGATAATGATTCTAGTGAGATGTTCTCTTTATAATGCAAGTAGATATATTGTTTTACTAGCCTCATTGTGCTTAATATTGAATCCTCGGACTGTCTGCGATAATAATGCAGTAAATTCTCTAAATCAGCTAATATATAGTCTACCCAAGCGGATACAGTCGGATTACTATAGTATTTCCGCTGATACTCATACAGAATATCAGTCTCTATCAAAGCATCGAATCCACAATTCATGAGCATTTGCGATATCGAATCGAGGAGTTGTTTGATAGAACGTAGACATATGCTGATATCAATCTGTTTATCGAGCTTCGATAGAGCGGTGAATAATAGAGTATGAGTAGTTTCAGCATCTGGTATATAGTTAATATTAGATAAATGTACGATTACTGTTGAATCAACTAAATCAGTGCTATCATCAACTGAGCGTAGTAAAAGTCTTGTCGCTTCTACCGCCTTACTTAATGCATCCATATTAATAGGTTTTAGTATATAGCCATCCACCCCCAAGTTAATAGCTTGCTGAGCAAACTCAAATTCAGCGTATCCACTAATTATGTACACACAAAGCGATGGATGGATTTGTTTAGCCTCTTGGATTAATTTCAATCCATTGGTTGTAGGTAAAACTATATCCGTGAACAATAGGTCCAATTCTGGCAGCGCACGAATTGCACAGATTGCGGTCTCATAATCAGGAGCATCGCCTTGTAGCGAAACTATGTCATTCATCTGAGATAAGCGGAATATGATGCCTCTTCGCACCCACATTTCATCTTCAACAACATATGTCTTCAGAAGACGCATATGTTCAGACCTCCTCAAATATAATAGGGAGCGTCATAACTATCAACGATCCTCTACCTAATTCGCTTTTCAACGTGATACCATATTCATCTCCATATGCAAGGCGTAGACGCCAATGCACATTATGAATTCCATAATGGTCGAGTGGTTCATTTGGTTCGGTTAGCATTAACTTCTGTATGATATCAACTTGCTCTGGACTCATACCTTTTCCATTGTCGCTTATCCTGATGCTAAAGTGACGTTCTATTAGCTCTCCTTCTATTGTGATTATATTATCGTATGCATTCTGTTGAAATCCATGCTTGAAGCAATTTTCTACCAATGGTTGTAGAATTAGTGGTTGAATATGTAAGTTTAAACATTCTGAACTCATCATTAAGTCGCATCTGAACTGGATGCCTTTAATCCTGCTAATTTCTAAATAACTTCTAAAATGGTCTATCTCTTCAGAGACCAGAACAGTACTTTGCTGCCTATCTAATGCATATCTGAACATATTGCTTAGGTGACACACCATTTGGCTGATTTCTTCACATCCATTCAATAGAGCCATACTGTTAATAGTTTCTAGCGTGTTGTAAAGAAAATGTGGATTAATCTGCTGTTTTAGAGCATAAATCGTAGCACTCGTCGAGAGGCGTTGAGACTTCAACAGATCTTTATATAATTGGTCGATTCGAAGCGACATTTGGTTTAGACAGATGGCAAGCTGTGCTATTTCCTGAACTGTCTCAGGTGAGACGGTTATGTTTAACGGTTGTTGAGTTGTGTTAACTATGTGTTGGATTATTGTTGTCAGTGGTGTCGTGATATCACGGGCTCGTTTATTCGATATAACAAAGACCACGAAGGTAAAGAATGCACCTACCAGGATATGTTGTAATATAATATAGAACAACGAAATATATAATGGTCGAAGGCTGTATATGCTAATATTATGTAAATTGACGCCATGTATTTTTGAATGGCTAACCACATATGGAATTCTGTTGTTGCTATATATAGTTTGTATGGCTGGGCCATTGATTAGTTCGTTTACGTGTGACTGTGAAATTGGCGGAATATCCCCATGCTTATATAATATGGTACTATTTTCATTTAACAACAATACACTCCCATCTGGCGCATCAAATAATGGCGACAACCAATCGCCAACCATTGTTATAGCTATATATCCGTATGCATTTCCACCATGTCGCAGCCTACTTAATAATGTTAACGCGGGTTGATCATTAGTTATACCAGGTATAGAAAAATCATCAATAAATTGTATAGCCATGCCGGAATCTCCTTGTATACGCTTATACCATTCGCTTTGCATTATCACTTTTATATCCGTCTTAAGGTAAAAGAGTTCTGGCAAATTCGATTTTGGTGCGAGAATTCGTGTTAGCATAAAGTTGGTAAAAAGGCTCTCTCGCCTTTCAAGTATCATGTAAAGATGTATGTAGTCACGTTGTGTAAGCAGTGTTATTAGTAAGTCTTCAACATTACGTTGTACTACATGCGCCTCATAAGCGTCAGCAAAATTTCCTATGTAAAACGAACGCACTGATGCGTTGTTGCTAAGAGTATAGCATATGTTAACGATTTCTTGCATACGTGCTTCAATAAGATTGTCAAATTCTTTGGTTGAGCGTTGAAATTCGTCGTACATTTGAGCATACCCCATGCGCCATCTCACCGTTAACGAAACCGACAAGAGGATAATAATCAATGCTGAGCATAGGAAAAACATAGTCGAAAAAGTAATCGACGTAATTGATTGGGAGCGATGACGCTTGCGGCTCATTTGCTTACCTCCTAATAATACTGTACCATACTTCGCTACAAGAAGCAACACTAATAAAAAAAGTACCAGAAATCCAGCAAAAAATTCCTATATACACAAAGCCAGTTTGTGATAGACTGGTTACAGATAGTTCTACTTGTCGTTTGCAGAAAGGCGGTCACCGGATGCAGCATGCGCAATTACAACGCCAACCTAATCCCTTTAGGACGGGTAGGTCGTTAAAGACCCGGTTTCGTATGCAATGGCCTCTGTTTGTCTTTCTCCTACCGGGGCTTATTTCATTCATGCTTTTTTGCTATATACCCTTCTTCGGTATAGTTATGGCGTTTCAAAACTATCATCCAATCAAGGGAATATTAGGTAGCCAATGGATGGGGTTAAGTAATTTCCGTTATATTATGAGTCTACCACGTTTTGCTAATGCCTTGCGCAATACAATTGTAATCGGGTTGTTGAAATTACTCATCAACTACCCTGCGCCTATTTTATTTGCAATATTTCTTAACGAAGTTAAGAAGCCGCTATTTAAGCGCATCAATCAAACAATATCATATCTCCCACACTTTATCAGTTGGGTAGTAGCTGCTGGTATGTGGTATCGTATGCTATCACCTTCATCAGGAGTTATTAACCAGGTTTTGCTCATGCTTGGAATAATAAAGAATCCAATCAACTTTGTAGGAGAACCAGATGCATTCTACCCTATTTTGCTGATAACAGACTTGTGGAAAGAGCTAGGGTGGAGTGCAATCATTTATTTGGCAGCCATAACATCAATATCACCAGAATTATATGAAGCGGCACGGGTGGATGGTGCAAACCGCCTGCAGCAGACATTATACATAACCCTACCAGGCATTCAGCCTACTATGATCCTAATGTTAGTGTTGGCGGTATCAAATTTGCTTAACGTTGGGTTTGATCAAATATATAATATGACAAACATTGTGGTTCTTGAAGTAGGTGAAGTTCTCGATACACTGATTCTGAGAATGTTAACTGTGGGCAGCGTAAGGGACTTATCATTAGGCACTGCAATGGGATTGCTTAAGAATACAATTGCCCTTGCCCTGTTCCTAATTGCTAATGGAAGTTCTCGTATATTGTTTAAAGAAAGCTTGCTGTGAAGCTTTCAGGAAATGATTGGAGGCGAGGTTTGATGATGAAGAAACGTTTCTCGATAGGGATCATGTTGATCTATATCATAATAGTCCTATTTTCTTTGTGCTGCCTTCTTCCAATGATAAATGTGTTTGCTATGGCATTCAATGATTCATTGGATAATAGAACTGTTAGCTTTATACTATTTCCAAGGAAACCTACTCTGGCGAACTTTGCAGAAGTGTTCAAAAAGTATGATATACTCAGGGCCTATGGTATAACAATTTTCAGAACAGTTATAGGAGCCGGATTATCCGTGTTATTGAATGCGATGTATGCCTATGCGCTGCGTAAACATGACCTAATTGGTCGCAAATGGATTATGTGGTTTACTGTAATTCCAATGTATTTTGGAGCGGGACTAATACCGTTTTACACTGTATTGCGTGCGCTTTCTCTTACAAATACAGTATGGGTATATATTTTGCCATATGCAATCGCACCATTCTACATCATTGTGTATAGAACTTTTTTCGCTGGTGTACCCGATTCTATTGAAGAATCAGCCCGTTTGGATGGCGCTGGCGTATTTAGATCTTTTTTCTCAATCATGCTTCCGCTATCGCTGCCTGTGGTTGCTACAATTGCACTCTTTGCCGCTGTATCTCAATGGAATGACTGGTTTGTAGGAAATACATTTGTGTTTTCAGATAAGTTGTGGCCCATGCAAACTCTATTACGGTATATCCTAAACATATCACAAACGAAGGAGCTATCCAGTAGCCTAGATACCGCCGCGATAATAAGCTCGGGAGGTAGTATGATCGCAGCAGAATCTATAAAAATGTCAATGATTGTACTGACAGTAGTGCCAATTTTGTGTGTTTATCCATTTCTCCAACGTTATTTTGTAACAGGTATTGCTGTTGGATCTCTTAAGGAATAGGTAATGCAACGAAGGTATCGAACTTCGTGCATATAGAAAAGGAGGAAATCTCATGTCAAAGGCTCGATTCGTTTCCTGTCTGCTAGTGTTGCTTCTGCTGGTCTCTGCGCTCCCAGCGTATGCGGCTACAGAACCTTTCGTACAGTTGCGCATACTGTATGGATCGAGTGGTTTCATTCTGCCTGACCCTAACAATCCCATACGTGAAGCAATCCAAGAAAAAACAGGGATTGACGTTCTTATGGAACCCTGGTATTACACGGGCGATGATGAGTTCAACACGAGACTGAATATGTGGGCTGCCAGCGGAGACCTCCCATTTGATGTTTTTCTGGGCGGCGGTGGCACATATGCTATCAGCTTGTACAACATGATGGGCGAGAGTGGACTGTTACGGAATCTAGAGCCGGACATTCTATCCTCAGAAGCGATGACCAAGTTTGTTGCACATACATTCCCCAAATATAGGGACGGTGTGGATGGCTCGGTCTACATGTACCCGTTCCATCTGAATTCGGCTGAGATGTATGGGAATCTACGTGACGCAGGCATAGCAACCCGTATTGACTGGCTGAGCGATCTTGACCTTGATGAGCCGGACTCACCAGAGGCTTTCTATGATATGCTCGTCAAGATGAAAGATGCGTATGGCATTGCGCCTTTGTCAACCAGCGATGGTAATTTCTATCAGTTAGCTATCCAGTTTATCGGACTAGATGGCATGAATTTTTGGGAGAAAGACGCTGATGGTACATATCGAATCGCTATGTTTAACAAGTTTGACAAACTTATTGATTACGCTGTGTTTATGAACAAACTGTGGAACGAGGGACTAATGGATCAAGAGTCTTTTACACAGAAGCCTGAACAGCTGGTACAAAAACTTAGCACCGGTAAGGCTGGTGTATCTACTTTCGTACGCCATTCAGTGCAAGCTACCATTAATGATATCCTTTGGGGTAGTGACCCAGAAGCTCTTCTGGCTTTCATACCAGCCTTCCCAGCGGATGGTGTAAAAGCTGGTAATAATGTTATCACTAACTGGGGTGGAGGTTTATGCGTAGTTAATGCTAAGATACCTACTGAGAAAATGGAGGCATTGGTTAAGTATTGGGATTTTGTACTCTCAAAGGATGGCACGATTCTTACTTTCATGGGAGTTGAAGGCGAACAATGGGAATACGATGAAAATGGTAAAGCTGCGTTTCTGCCAGATTTCATTACTCAATATCCTACTGAAAACGAACGGCAAGAGTTCGGATTATGGCACTATCAAGCCCCTGCTTGTTCATGGTTTCGCATAGACCAATATGCGGCACCGAAACCAGAATATTCTCGCAAGGATTACGCATATAGCATGGCGAACTGTAATGATACCATAGAGCTAGACGACCTAACGTATGGTGTTGTTGCGGGTGATGAAGAGCAACTCCGCTTGCCATCTATTAATGACAGTTGGAAACAGACAATTGTCAAAGCTATCATGGCCAGCAGCGAAGCAGAATGTCGTGCTGTTATGGAAGCTTTCCCCAAAACTCTAGACTCTTTGGGCTACGATCTCATATGCAAAGAACGCACGGAACTAACAAAGACGCTTGAGGATGCGGTAAAATAGACAGCTAGGTGACGACCAAGTGATATTAGTGAGCGGATTGGCTGAGGCTATCCCTTACCAATCCGCTCTTTTTTAGAATGAAATATACGGAGGGATGACAATGAAGATTCCTTATCTGGGTGATTATACTTCAGTATACGTGCCCCAACCAGCTATATTTCAAGGACCCGATAGTGCTAGATTCAGCAAAGGCACTCTTTATTCAGATTGGGTTCCTAATGATTTCACGATCATCCATGATGGCATGAGATGGCACTTGTTTGGTATAACACATCCGTATCCCCCAGACTTTTTACACAATGACCCAAACATTCACGAAGCAGAGTGGCAGCTTTTTCATGCAGTGTCACCGTGCGCCACCTTGAAGCAGATCATAACATCTGGTAGTTTTATGCAAGAAGCACAAGTGCTGTCAGCAAATGATAGGCCTGGTGAACCTCATGAAATCTGGGCGCCTATTGTTTGGCGCATACATGATCGCTATATAATGTTATACAGCCCTGATCCATTTCGCATAGCAAGTTCAAGTAACCTTTATGATTGGACAGTTATAGGTAAAGCTTTTTCATGTAATGCTAATGGTTACGCGCGTGATCCAAACATTATGGAAAGAGATGGCATTTTCTATGTGATATACTTGACGCATGATGGGTTGTGCTTGCGTGAAAGCAATGATTTATTGGCGTATGGACCTGAAAGGTTGATCTTTAAGCCGACTGGACATGTGTCATTGGAATCTCCCATAATTAAATGGATTGATGGGTGGTATTATCTGTTCTATTGTATATATGATCACACAGATACAATAAACGGAGCATACGATTATCGCACTTTTGTCCACGCAGCACAATCACTGGATGAGTTAATGGACGCTCCATGTATTGCTAACATAAAAGCGCATGCACCTGAGTTGTTTCAAGATGAGGATGGCGACTGGTATATAGCTAGTGTAGAGTGGCCAAAGCGTGGGGTCAGCATCGCACCAGTGACCTGGATTTGACAGCACACAATACGGATTGCTGAAAAAACAGACAGCGGCGCTGTGAATGCCGACGTCAAACGCCGTTGTCCGTTAACCTCGTCGTTCGAGGCGCATGCTCGGCTTGGTGTCGCTTGCTCCCGCTGGCATGAGGCAATTGCGGTCTTTTATAGTCGGCCAACGTGATATATTGTAAGGCTCTCACTTAATGTACCAGAATATACA
The DNA here is from genome assembly GCA_025997215.1 of Clostridia bacterium. Next base: position 4,371 of record BNUH01000034.1, on the reverse strand, counting down.
AGTTACGCTGGATATGCCGACGGCGAGAGGGCTTGTGCTTTGCTGGTTCCCATCGCCGTCGGCATAGCCTGCACAGCGGTTTCCAGCCGCGCAGTCAAGACGGACGGTTGGGGGTTCGTGCGTTCCTTTTACGCAGGTTATGAGATTGAGGAGATTGTTGTACGTATCGGGTGTAAAGCCGTCTTTCGGGCAGCTGATTGACTTGTAGTTTTCGTAGTAATAATGATTTGCGTCATATGTGTCAGTTTCCTCGGTGGCAGTGCCGCAGGATTCTGTCGGAGGTTTATGATTCCGCAAAGTAAATTCCCTTATGTAACGTTCTCCTCAGTTACAACAAACCCTTGATTGAATCGTTCTCCCCGTTCCCATCCTCAAAATCAGAAAACTCACACCTCAATCCCCGGGTACAATACCGCCTGCGCCGTCTGCGTAAAGCCTGCCGCGCGGAAGAATTCCACAGCGGGATGATTCCGAAGCCATACCTGCGCGGTCACGCTGCGGCAGGATTCCTGCATGAGGTAGGTCTGTGCCCCGGCGATCAAGGCTCGCGCCACACCTCGGCGGCGATACTGCGGCTGGGTGTAGAGCATCAGAATCTGGCCTTCGGGTCCGTAGCCGCTCACTATCACCTCGCCTAGAATCTCATCCTCCTCCAGGATGCCCATCGATGCGAATACTGGATTCTGCTGGGCCTTGGCCAGCCAATCCTGGGCGTGACGGGTGGCGCTGTACGGGTTGATCCGCGCGAGCAGCTTCTCGCACTGCTCGGAGGTATCCAGGCTGGTGTAGGCCAGGCGGCAGCCCACGGGCGGCTTGGGCGCGTGGCCATCCTGCTGGAGTATGCCGCGGACGATCACCTCGGCGTCGTCATTGACAAGCCCCTGTTCGGTGAAGAACATCAGCCGCTCCGGATCGCGCGGGCTGCACGAGGCGTATATCCTCGCGGGCAGTTCAGGACGTTTCCGGCGCAGGATCATCGCCTTCGTGAATGCCGCGCCGAACAGCATATCCCGCGCACGGGTGAATCCCTCTATCAGCAGATAATAATTCAGTGGTCGGTCCGGCAGCAGCTGGTGGTTAACAAATTCGACGACGGCGGCCATGCCTATGCGCTGGCCGTTGTTGTCAGTAGCGACGAATATATTCTCACGGGGCGCGCCGCTCATAGCGGTGTGCCCCATCTCGATATGCAAGCGCAACCCCTCTTCTAAATGACAAATGATAGGGCCGTATCGCGCGGCCCCGAGCGATCCCCAGCATAGGATTCCCACGCTCCATACTCATTATAGGTAAACGCGCCTGATATGTCCAGTTTTTTTCAGGCTTGCGCAAATCGGCACCCTTGTCGTTTTTGAGCATAGCTTAACGACTGCAGGGTATGGGTGATGTTTTTGGCTTTAAGGAGGGGTATAAATGTATTGTATGCAGACCTGCGAAACCAAACGATCATTATACGGTATACCTTTGGAACCGCTGCCCGACCCCGCGCTATTCAATGACTGCTCCCAGGAGGCCTGCGGTTCCGAGATCCCTACGCAAGGCATGACAGGCCGGGGCTGCCTGTTTGATGATTTCGACCCCGACGTATTCGAGAAACCCTGCTGCAAGAGCGGCTGCTGCTCTATATGCAATAGGATCGGCGACGACGCGCCTTTCCTGGTGCCGCACGTCATGGCCTGCATGGAAGGCCCGACCCGCTGGAAGAACAGGAGCATAAGGCTCAAGATCAACCAGCTGCCAGCCTGTCGATGCATGCCCGCCCGATGCGCCGTTGCATTCGGGGGATTGATGGATGATTGCACCACGGCCCAGCCGGATGGGAACTGCGGCGATCTAAATCCCTACGGCACCTCCTGCTGCATTAAACCCCATGTGAATACTGGCCTATACCAGGTGCTATGCATTCGGGTGCGCGGAGTGCCCACGGTGGAGTATAACGACATCGAGACCAGCCCCGCGTTCGTCAACGACACCCAGGGTTACTACCTGACCGCGCGGATTACGCTGCATCTGGAGGTACTGCTGAAGGATTGCTGCGGATACCTGTACACGGTCAAGACGTCCTACCGACTCCCCAATACGATGCTCCTGCGGTTCCCGCTGCACTGCAAGCTGTGCAACCTGGGCGAGGCGAATATCTACCTCAAGACCAAGATGCAGCTGTGCGACGACCGTACACTCGGCCCGGGCACGTCGCCGAACCTGATGTATACCTTCGTTGTGAATATGGCCATCGACGCCTGTATAATCAAACATATCCCATATGATTGGTGTGGAACCACGAACGACTGCTTCCCGTCCATGGTCAATGGCGCGCACAATATCAGCGATCCGGATAATGTAAACGCGCTGGACGCCCCGTACATGGTGCCCTTCCCGATAGCGTGCGGCCGATTCCGCAGCGAGCGAACCATGATCCCCGGCCCGGACGGTGTGCCCGTCTACTCCTGCAGGTCGCTGGCGGTGCCGCTGCCGCCCGCTGCCGATATGCCCGGCGTCGGGCCGTGGGAAGTAATCAGCGCGGGCGCTACGGGGGGTACTAAGGTAGCATTCTGGCCTTACTACTGCTTTTTTGGTAAGACCGAAGGAGAATGTCAAGCGGATATCGGCATGACCTGCTCCGAATACTGCGCGAACGTGCTCGGTGTCGACTGCGGCACATTCTGCAACGTGGTGTTTGGCAAGCCGTGCTCGGCCGTGACGTGCAACGAGTTTTACACGTATCTGTGCAATCGACATGATATGCGCATAAGGATTTATGCCACGCTCGCCCTCGTTGTGCGGGATTCGCTGGGCGACACGTACACCATCCCCACCAACTATTATAGGGATATGAATATCAACCTGGGCACTGCGTACTCCAATATCTGCAGATCCTGGCTGTATGTCAAGACGAAGTTCAGTCTGTGCCGGATTGACGATCCGATCGCGACGGGCGCGACTACGGTCAACCTGCCCATCGACGTGAAGATCGAGGCCTGCGTGATGAAGCTCATTCCCTATCAGATAACAGGCCGCGATCCACACTGCAACTATGGGCCTTGGTATTACAAGAGCTACTGCAAGTACCCGATAAGGTATAACAATCTGGATATCAGCGGCGGCAGCGCGGACATTGTCGGAGAGTCTGGTCAAGCCGCAGAACCCGGCGAATCCTACGCGGCTGATTATGTCGATGAAACCAACGCGGCGAGCGAGGTCTACTTCGCGCGTGATCCGCTGTCCGGCGCGGCTGGAACGGCTAGTACCAATCCGCGGAATTCCTACGAGGCGCGCGAATCTATGCCTGCCGGATGCCGTCAAGGGCGCAGAGCTTAGGCTGCGGCGCCAGCCGCTTGCGGGTTTCGGCATGACGGCGGCAAATGTTGGTTTATCAGATTCGGCAATGAGCGCCGGAAGACTTGGACTTACAGAAAGCGTTGGATTATAAGGCTTAACATCCCTCCTCGCAAAGCGCGCCGTTTGTATAAACGGCGCGTTTTCGGCGCATTTGGAACCTGGTACAAACATGCCGTTTTTATAATCCAGCGACATTTCCGACCATTCCCCCTGCTCGAACATAACATGCAAGCGAGGAGGGAATTCCAAATGAGTCAAAGCTACATAGACACCACGAATGGTTACACGAATCTAATGAACCCGCAAGTCTACGATGAGTCCAAAGGCCTCGCCTGCGGATGGAAGTGGATGTGCCAAGATCCCTGCTGCGGCAATATGCCCTGGCCCAAGGGAAGCTGCTCCTGCTGTGACATGTGCGAAACGGAAGACACCGATGAAGAACTGCCGGGTGGCGGCGGTGAATGGTCCGACGAACCCTGTTGTTACAACGGCACTTGCTGCCCCTGTAAGAACATTTCCGGCGATGCTCCGCCACTGTACCCGCAAGCCATCGGCTGTGGCCGCCGTCACGTCTGCAAGACGATGAAGACGCTCCCGCTGTGCGCTGAACAGCTCGACGAAGGCACGGGAACCGGCAATAACAATTACGCCGACCTGCCTGGCCGTCCGCCTCACACCATCGTTTGTGTCCGCGCAACCGGTTCATCGATAATCGATAGCTACGATAACTGTACGCTGACCGATCCAGATGGTAATACCACAAGCGACCTGAACCTTATCAACAGGTGCAACAGCTATGACCTATGGCTGCGTTTCAAGATCCCGGTCGAGGTCATCGTCCGCGATTGTGCCGGATACCTGTACTGCCTGAAGAGCTTCTTCACCGAGCTGGTACGTATCCCGCTGACCGCACGCGTCCACAACCTAGGCGACTCGTATATCTATGCAAAGGTGCGCGTCCGTCTGTGCTACCCCAACAAGGCTGAAGCCGTCCCGCTGTATGGCAACGACGGTCAGCCGCTCGGATCCGGC
>BNUH01000033.1 GCA_025997215.1 Clostridia bacterium | reverse complement strand
CTGCTTTCTTGTGCATAGCCATAATCTAGTATCCGTTTCTCTGCCGCTGTATTTTCTGCCCATGGAAAATACTCTTCCACCGCTTCATATGCGTTTTTGTGATTCTTCCTGAGCGCTAATATATAATCCGCTTCATTATTACGTATTGTCGCTGCTATCTTCTCCTGACATCCCATCGCATCTATGCTTACTATTCCTCCTGCTATATCTATATCATCCAACAATACTGGTATCGCTGTTATTTCATTGCTCTTCTCATCTACTGCCCTTTGTCCTATTGATATTCCGCTGCCTGTTGCATATACGCTTATTGTATGCAATGAACACTCATCAAACTTCCCTGCTCCTCGACATGTTTTTCCATCTACACTGTAATGTTCACCGTTGTTCTTACTGATCGATGGAATTACCCATGCGCGATATACTTCCTCCAATTTCTCTGGCTCGATCATTGATAAAACTCTCTTAAACGTTGATGTGCTGGGTACTGAACCTTTCATATTCAGCATTTTGCTTAAAAATTCCTTCTTCCCTTGCGCATACATAACCATATTTTCCCATGTGAAAAATCCACTTACTACTGCCATTATTGCGATTGACAGTACATTCACAAGGCTGTGTTGGAAGTTACCATATGTTGTTCGCCTGGTTTCTGGAATGGTTACGACCAGTTCGAGTAGACGCTTCATTGATAACGCGTTTGGATTGTCCATATCTATCACCTCGTGCTATCTATTCGACATGTTATTTCATTCTCCTTTTACATCCAATTATAACTGTTATTAATCACGGCATTTCTTCCGTTACTGTCCAGCAGGGAAGCGGTGATTCATGAAATTTGTCCGCTGTAGCGCAATTTACCAGCACTTCAGGTCAAAAACATCGGCTCGCACATCAGAATTTGATTCTAGAGGTTGTTTTTCTAACAACTTTTACATCTGCTGGACAGTAACCTTTCTTCCTTGAGGTAAATGATTTTGCCCTGTGTCAAAGAGGGTTTAAAGCATCAACACAGCAATCGTTTATAGAATGCCAAGAAATATATAACTAGAATAAGGCGAAATAGCGCAACCTCTGCGCTTGGAAGCGATACCTTCTGGGGCTAATACCTATCTTGCAATATAACTTATCTAGAACAATTATTTTGATGACTAGCGAAGTGAAAACCTAGAGATGTGACCACACCGAATACTCGCGATTGCCAACCGTATCCGGTCAGATTACGCACCACAGCATTCCTGATGCGCGGTAATGCTCTTCCGGGCAGCTTATGCGGCGTGTGGGGAATACGCGCCATCAATTTATAACAAAGCCGCCGCGCCTGGTTATACAACCAAACGCGGCGGCATCTTTGATTAGCGGATCACTTGTTCAATATGCGCGACACATGCCCAATCCTCGATGGGGTTCTCGGCCGCATCCAGTATCCGCAGATGCGGAAGCGATGCGAGTGGTTCGAGCGAGCGGACGCGGTTGTGGCTGATGTAGAGTTCGCCCATGTTGACCATACCCGACAGCGGCGACAAATCTTCGATTTGATTGCTGTTGAGGTATGGTTTGCGCAAATCCATACGGGCGACCGGGGATATATCCCGGATGCGGTTATCATGCATACTCAGCCACTTTACATTTGTTAAACCGGCGACGGGGGTAATGTCCTCCAGATCGTTGCCGCTCAGACATAACTCTTCCAGCGCAAACAGCTTCGCCAGCGGCGATGTATTGCGTACCCGATTGCCCCACATCACCAGCCGCCGCAGATGCGCCAGTTCCGCCAGCGGCGCGAGGTCCGAAACGAGATTGCGGTGCGCAATGAATGCCGTCAGGTTGGGAAAGTGGTGCAGGTCGTCAAGCTTATGCAGCTGCGCTTCCGGGACGTTCAGCTCCGTGACGACTGCTGTATCTGCCACTGTAATATCGCCTGACGGTTTGGCCAAAAGCGCGCGCACCGCTTGTTCTATCGCGGGTTCCACCCATATAATGGCGCTCATGCGTCGTCTTTTCCAAACGTTTCCGCCTTGGCGACCGCATCGGCGATCGTCATGCCGGTAAACGCCTGCGCGGGCAGGAAAACGCCGCGCAACGGTTTTTCGATCAGCGCGCCGACCAGCATGCCGGGAATTGAACTCTCCGGGGCGTTAGGCGCGTGCGGGCCGCCTAGATCGGTGCGGCACCAGCCGGGATCAGCCAGGTTGATCGCGACGTTTTCATCGCCCAGCGCGCTGCCCAGATCCTTTGTAAATTTGTCCAGCGCGGCCTTGCTGGTGGAATAACCAGCCTGCTGCGGCTCGTTGCGGATGCCGCTGGTGGTGTTGATCACGCGCCCGAAGCCGCGCTGGATCATACCGGGCATCAGGCGATAGCAGATCATCGCCGGGGCGATGGTGTTGATGAGGAAACTCCTGGTGAAATCCTCGGCAGGTGTTTCCCAGTATTCAGAACGGTATGCAACCTGCATTCCGGCATCGTTGAACAGGATATCAACGGGTGTGCCGCGCTTTTCGATCTCATCCAGCATGCGTAATACCGCCGGTATATCGTCCAGCGCGGCTTCGACCGCATAGGCCTCCACGCCGAACGCAAGCACTTCCTCCAACACTTCCTGCGCATGCGCCTTGCTGCGGCTATGCAGGATGAGGTTCGAGCCGAGCTTCGCCATTTCCACCGCGATCAGCCGGCCGATCCCCCGGCTTGCTCCGGTAATCAGCGTCCATTTGTGATGGGAGTGAATCAATTGCATCATCCTTTCGCACTCATTTGGAGAAGTACGCGTCCAACTGCGCCTGATAGAAGTTCTTGTACGCCTCCGAAACCTGGGCGGGGGTTTGCTCGCCGCGCGTCATCGGAACGATGGAGAATGTGCCGCCCTCGTTGATGCTGTTCCAGATGTCGAAGTTCAGGCGGCTGGACATATCCAGCGTAATCTCCATATTCTCCTCGCCTTCGAGCTGGTCGGCGAGCCAGTCGAGATCGCCATCGCGCAGATCGACGTCGCCCTGGAACCAGTCGATTGTATCCTTAAGCATCATGTAAACGCGGTACGGATCATCGCAGTTCTTCGGGATGAGGAACACGTTGCCGGTCAGGTTGACGCCTTTGTTCGTGGCGGGATCGCCGCTCGGCCCGCAGGGGAACGGCACGACGCGCAGATCATAACCTGCGGCGTTCGGGTCGTCGTTGAGGATCCAGCTGCACGCGATGAAGAAGCCGATGTTGCCGTTTTTGAACTGGTTGTTGCTGCCCCAGTCGTCGTTCCACGGCATCGCGGTCTTGTCTACATTGTATATCGTATTGACGAATTCCAGAACCTCGATGGTTTGCGGCGAATCGAGCGTTTGCGTCGGACCACCCGCGATGGCCGCCGCGTTGGACATCAGCATGCCTTCCAGGAACCAGGTCCAGAAGCCGCTGTAACCATATACATCGATCGCACCGTCGCCGTCCGTGTCCTCGGTCAGCGCGAGCAGCATTTGCCGCCAGGCTTCCCAAGTCCATTGGCCCTTGGCGTACAGTTCCTGCGGATCGGCCAGGCCTTTGGCATCCAGCAGCGTTTTGTTATATCCCAGCGTGAACGCGCCGAAGTTGATGCCGGACGGTTTGAACAGGTAGGTTGCATCCTGGCCGGGTAGCTTGATCGGCGTGAGCACCGACTGATCGGTCCAGATGTCGTCGTCCGCAGGGATGAACGATTCCAGTGCTACCGCGTATCCGGACAGCGCGGCGGGGATCGCAACCTGCATGTCGTTATAGTAGAAGTCATAGTCCGGCGTCGCTGCCATCGCAGAGTTGGATAAACTCTGGGTTGCGCCGGCCATGTTGGTGGAGTCAAAATGGATCTCGGCGTTATAGCGTGCCGCCGCTTCCTGGTAGGCATTGTAGCGGGCAATCGCCTGATCGTAGTTGGCGATAGCGGGATCGTCGGGATCGGGCTCGGCGTCCTTGGAGGTGTAGAATTCCGTGTTGGTATGGGCATTGCTCATGTTGATGATGCGATGATCGCTGTACTCCGACGCGAAAGCGGGAACAACGAGCGCTAGAAGCATCGCCGCCGTGGCGAGGATGGAGATAAACCGTTTCATGTTGATGTTCTCCCTTCTGATATATAATATTTATCCGACAATCCCGCTCTTCGCCATGCCTTCCATGAAGCGCTTCTGCAGCACCACGTATAGCACAACCAGCGGGAGAATCAGCAGCACGACGCCCGCGTAGGTATACAGCGTCATGATCTCAGGATCGAGTATCTTCTGCGCCTGACCGCTCAGGTAGGACATGTTAGAGACCAGTTTGCTCACGACGATGCTGGAGGGCATCAGGAACACGTTCGAGAAGAAGGTGTCGTTATACTGCCATACGATGGAGAAGATGGAGACCGTCACGATGGCGGGCGCTGCGTTGGGCAGCATCACGCGCACGAATGTCTTGACGAAACCCGCGCCGTCCACGAGAGCGGCTTCCTCCAGCTCCTTCGGCAGGCCGCGAAAGAACTGAGTGAAGATGTAGATATACAAGCCTGAGCGCAGCCCTACGCCGAACGCCGTCATGATGTACATGGGCGTCACCTGTTTTAGCAGGTTGATAGGGCTGCCTGCGATCCAGCTGACGATGCCGAGCGGGTCGAACGTGCGGAACGTGGTGTATAGCGGCAGAATCAGATTCTGCGCGGGTATGACGATGGTCAGTACGACGCATGCAAAGCACAACCCTTTAAACCGGAATTGAAAGCGGGCAAAGCCGTATCCGGCCATAGAGGAGACGGCCACCTGCAGCGCGGCGAGGCTCAGCACATATGCCAGCAGCTTGCCCATCGCGGGTACGTAGTTCATGATGTCCATGGCGGCGCGGTATCTCTCGAGCGTCGGGGCCATCGGGATGACGTAAACCAGAGGATTATACTTGTCCGCGTTGGAGAAGAACGAATTGACTGTCACACCGATCAACGGCGCGAGGATGGAGTAGGATACACCAATCAGCAGCGCCGTCCGCGCAAACGCCAGCAGGAGCTTCTTTGCCCGGCCGAGCCATCGCCGCATCGTGTTGCGCGTCCTGGAATCGGCAAATACGCGCCTAGCGTATACCATCATCGATCCCTCCCCCATCAATTTTCGTAGAACGCGTACCGGGACAGAAGCGTTGTTGTAATCAGCAGTACGATGCATACGATCGCCAAGCTGACCAGGCTGAACACGGTACCCATCGCATAATCCGTTCGATAACCGAAGATGGTATCGTATGACATCTGTACGACGCCGCTGTTCATGTACGCATCCACAACGGTATACACGAAGTTGGTGACGATGAGCGGCGACACCATGGGAAACGTTATCTTCCAAAAGGTTTCATATGCCGTCGCGCCCTCCAGCTTCGCAACCTCGTACAGTGACGGACTGATCGCCTGCAGGGCTGCGATGAAGATGACGATCTGCACACCCGACGACGTAATAATGGCGTGTATGCGCTCGATTGCGCCAAGCAGATACATCAGCACCGATCGTGGCAGCGCGATGTCGCCCAGCAAACTCAAATAGTACTGCACACTGACCGTGCTGCCCGCACCCGCCGCATCCATCACCGCAGCGGATACGGGGCTTACGCCGCCCAGCATCAGCGCGCGGGCGGTCGTCAGCGCGCCTGAGATCGCCTGCGAGTTAACGATAACAGGCAGGAAGAAGATCGCACGCGCAATCGTCCGGCCGCGGAATTTCTGATTCAACAGCACGGACATAAACAGGCTGAAGAACAGGATCAGCGGCACGTCCACGAACATATCGAGGAAGGAGGCGGTGAGCGTCTGGGGGAACTGCACCTCCTTGGTAAAGGCGGCGATGAAGTTGGCTAGTCCGACAGGATGGAGAGCGAACCCCGTGTCGACGAGCGATATGGCCGACGTGGAAAACCGCACGCTCATCACAAGGCTCTTCACGTAAAAGAACAGGAAGCCCAGCATAAACGGCGTGATAAACAGCGCACCTGCGAGCGACCGCTTCGCCGACATGGATAACCCGCGCTTGGGGCTGCGCCTGATGCTAACAGCGCGCGTCATGGTTTCCCCCCTTCCTGCATATACGACATAGCGGGCACGGTTACGCCTCCGTCGGTGATGGGTGCGTTCGTGCGGTTAATATAAAGGGTAACGCCGTTGTCATACGCGACCGCGCGCAGCCCGCTGGGGCGCACCTCGTGGTCGATCATATATGCGCCGTCCGTGTTGCGGAGCGAGGCGTTCATATACGCATACGAGGATGCAGCATCGTCCAGCCAGCGATCGAACGTGGTGGAGTACATGCGGTTGAGCGCTGTATTCTTCATAGCCGAAGACGACTCATGCGTGAACGTGAAGCGCGGTGATGCGCCGAACTCAATCATGCGTAGCAGCGTATCACGATCATCGGCGAGGCCCATCAGGTTGAGCGCATCGCCCGCATATCGGATTGAGCCGTGCACGACCATTTGATAGAACGGTACTTCCGCATCCAGCATATACAGCGCGCTATGGGACAGCGGCGCGCCGATGAGATCGTTCGTATATGCCAGCGCATATGCGTTGCCGCCCGCCAGCAGCAGCGCACGGCGATCCGCCATCGTTCGGATTGCGTCCGTTACGATCCATTGGGCGGCCTGGCGGTCGATCGGCTCGCTGCGCTTCTTATCGGAGTGCAGTTCGTCCGCAAGATCGCGCAGAGAGATGCCGGTAAGATCGTAAGGTGCGACGGCGTTGATAAATTTGTTCACATAGGATGGCAGGTATTTGGGGGAGAGCAGATCATACTGCGTCTGCGGGTAGCCGAGCGCTGCGACATTCTGCAGCGTGATGGGGTTTACCTGCCCGAATACCGCGACCATACCGCCCGCAAAATAGCGCGCAGCCTGGTTGCGCCAGTCGAACCGGGGTGCGGCGCGCGTGATCTGCTGGAATGCGACGTCTGCGTACAGGCCACCGCCCGCCTGTTCGGTAATTGCGGTCAGCGCAGCCAGATCGGCCGGTGTGCCAAGCGCGCGCACGATGTCCGCACGATCCGGCGCGTCGTGGTAATACCCGTTATTAAACCAGCCCTGCAGGTTGACGACCGGACGTTTGACGCCAGCGTCGGTCAACCGCACGATCATATCCTGCGCCCTGCTGAATGTCGTCAGCACCTGTATGCCCGTTCTGCGGATGCCCAGCGTGTACACGTCGCGCGTCTGCGCGCAGAGCACATCCATATAAAACGGGATATCTTCGCGTGATTCCAGTTTGTGCAGGACGCCGTTTGCCGTCAGTCGATCGCGGTATGCGTTTGCCATGCCGACGTAGCCGCCGTTCTCTGGCGTGAGGAATATGTAGCGCACGCTGGCGTTGATGTCGTACAGATCCGGCTCAACGACTGGTAGCTCAGCCTCGTTACCTGCAGCGCCAAACATTGCCAGCGTGCCGCCGCCGCGCAGCGTGAACGCCGCATATGCGTAGTTGTACGCGTTCAGCTTGCCCGCAACGGACGCGTTGATCTGGGCGAGGGCGTCCCCATCCTCGATGACGGCGAGCAGCGTCATGTCGTCGCGGCACAGGCCAAACACGGGCAGGCGCGCATTCTCGGTGTTGCCCAGCGTGATATAATCCGCAGCCAGCGGATCGCGTCCATATACATACTGGCCGTAGTCCTCGGCGGACGTTTTACCGTTGTTGAAGCGCATTAGGGAGCCGCTTCCATTGGGCAGCAGCGCGTAGCCCTGCGTGTCCGATCCCGCGGCACCGAAATACCGCAGTAGTTGGACGCGGTATATCCTGTATGGCGAACGTTCCTCGATGCCCGACACAGGCACGGTGCACAGCAGCGAGTCGCCTTCCAATCGATACTCCAGCGGCACGACCAGCACCTTCGGCACCGCGTCCTCCGCACCGGCGGCCAGCATGTCCGCTTGATAATCGGCCTGGGTATAGCCTGCCTTTATGAGCGTATCGCTCAGGCGCTTGAGCGTCGCCTTGCCCGTCTGCGCGCTTGCAATCAGCTCAAGAAAACCCTCGGCCGTCCGCGACGTGCGGTACTTGCTCTGCACATTCTTAATTTCGGCTTCGTTCGCCGCCGGATCGAGCCGCTCCAGCACCGTGTCCAACCGCTCCTGCGTGATGTATACCGGCACGATGCCCGTCTTGCTGGACATATCGCCCAGCGTATAGGTATAGCGGATGCCGCCTGGAATCGCTTCCAGCGCGATCTGACCGAGGGAGGATGCGGAGTCGTAACTGTTATACTGAGCACGCAGCCGGTTCGTATCATAATATTGCACGATGAGCTGGCTCTTTAGCACCGATTTGTTGATGGGATTGGCAATGGGGTCCATATCCGCAGCCGGGGGATTCGAGTATGCGATCGCGCCGGTGCGTGTATCCAGTACGGCGATCTCTGCCGTCGCGGGGTTTGTATAGAGCTTCAGGTGATCGCTCCTGGCGGCCAGCGCCATGCCCGGCATCCCATCCCCCTCGTCTGACAACGGCTCGAACGGCACGCCCGGTACGAGCGATTCAACAGCGGCTGCGGCCGGCACGATGCCATCCGCGTTCCTTTGATAGGATACAGCGAACCACACCGCCGCACACAACACGAGAACGGCGGAGAGCGCGGCGATCCTTTTCCTGCGTGATGCGATCATATTTGGCTCCCCTATCTGCGGAACACCCATTCGGTGTAGATGCCGCGCATGAATACGATAAACTGTCTGAGCAGGTCGATGCCCAGCAATGCGACGAATATAACGACGAACATGACCAGAACAGTCAGGATCAGCGTGACGAACATTTTACCGCCGGAATAGTTGTGCACCGTCATGATGCCGATCATCACCAGGATGGCTGTCCAGCCTATGCCGGCGATGAGAATCACGTAATAGAACGTTTCCTCGCCAGATGCCAGCGCGCGGGAGAGGATGGTGCAGACGATCAGCGCGGCGCATGCGGGTATAAGCGCATAACCTGTAACGGTGACGATATCGCGGAACCGCCCTTCGCCATTCATCAGGCATGTGACCGACCAATTGCCCACGCAGAACAGCAGGAACAGCACATACACACCGCCCAGTTCCATCAGCATATCGATGGAGCGTGGATCAGTCACGTTCACAACGAATGACGAGAACAGCCGGTTCAGCGTATAGCATATCGAGAACATGGCGACCAGCGCCAGCGCGATCGGCACGCTGCCCATGCCCCGATGACGTACATCGTAGAATGCACTCAGCGGGTGGGTCGGCACGCGCGCCAATGTGCGCCATACCTCGTGCGAATCATGTGCGGTGTCAACGTTCATCGTACCATCCTCTCGCTGTGCGCCGGACGCTTGCGCCGCACAGACCGGACAATGAGTATAATTGCGAGTGCCGCCACGCCGATTACCGCCCAGCCCGCGTACCGCGCCAGCATGTCGTCGCGCAGCCGCTTGAACGCTATGGAATAGTATGTCTGGTTCATACCCAGCCGCAGGTATTCGGCGGCTGACTGGTTGTCGCCCCTCGCCAGTTCCGACTTGCCCAATCCGACCAGCGCAAGCTCCAGGTTTTCGTTCAGCCGCAGCACATCCCGCCAACGCGCAACCGCACCCGCGTCGTCGCCATTATACCGGAGAGCGACGGCGTCGTTGATCGCCTGACCATAGGCCGTCGGGCGGAACACAACTATCTCGCCCTGTACGGCGTCCAGCACGATCAGCGCGCCGGATGCCGTCTCGTCGATCGCGGTGGGCGTGCGGAACGTCCCCACCTGATTTCCCAACCCGCCGAAGATGTACAGCATATTTCCGTCGCGGTCATACGTGAAGATGCGCCCACGTTTGGAATCCAGCAGCGAATAGATGCCATGGTCGCGCGCGACGACATCCACGACGATGGACGGCCCTGCATACGGCGAGTTGCCACCGATGATCAGATCGCCGCCCAGCCCGCCCTGTTCCGACTTGCGCGCGACGTCCTCTCCGTTCGGATTCAGGCGGCGCACGGCTTGCGCGCCTGTATCGTCCACATTGGAAGCGAGCAGGAATCCCGCGTCATCCACCGCGACGCCCGTGAACTCCGTCGGGATGAACAGCACGCCACTCTGCCGCTGCTCCTTGGTGGAGAACCTGCGCCAGAACTTTTCCCATGGGGTAATTTTCACATGGATCGTTCCGAAGAACCCGATGAAACCGCCCTCCGACTCGAACGTCATAATACCTTGGAACATCCCCTTGGCGATGACGTACACGCTGCCCATCGAGTCGATGGCCAGGCGCAGCGGCGTGAATACGTAGCTGTCCGGCAGCACGTCCGAAACTGGGTTTTCGATCGCGCGGACATAGCGGCCGTCGTCCAGCACGACAACGCGGCGGTTGTTTGAATCGGCGATATACAGCAAACCGTCTGCGTCGACCGCCATGCCGGTTGGCTGGCTGAAATTGTGCGCCTGGTCCTGATCGTCCGTATAACCGTCATATACGCGCAGAGTGCGGGTCAGCGCTTCGTCCAGCTCCAGCACGCGGTTGTTACCCGTATCGGCGACATATACATGCCCGTTCGGCGCGACGAAGATGTCCTGCGGATTGCTCAGCATGCTTAAACCGAGCGCATCGCCCGATACACTGCGCTCCGGTATATACGGCGGCGGCGTAAACACGATGTCGCCGCGATAATCGTAGAGGTAGCTGTCATACGGCACAACGGCGGACGCAGGCATCGCGGCGGACAGCAGAGCCACGCACAGCAGAAGCGGGATAAGCAAAGCGCGTTTCTTCATCATCCGCAACCCTTCCTTTAATCCTTCATGCCGGAAGTCGTCATCGTCTCCAATACGCTGGACTGGCAGGACAGGAACACGATGATCGGTACGGCTGCGATGATAAATGCGACTGCGGCTGTCGCGCCGTACCGCGCGTATCCGCCTCCGGCGACGTTCTGCATCACAGCCTGTAGCGGCTTGAGCGCGTCGGAGCGGATGAACAGGTAGCCCGTGATCGACCACATCAGTTGGAACTGGAAGATCATCAGCGTCAGCCAAGCGGGCTTGATGTTGGGCATAACGATCTGCCAGCAGATCATAAACTCGGTCGCGCCGTCTAGCCGCGCGGATTCCAGCAGCGAATCGGGAATCTGCTCCATAAACTGCTTGATCAGATACAGGCCGATACCCGCGACGAAGGCCGGGAGGATCAGCGCAAAGTAGGTATTGTTGATGCCCAGCCACGAGATGATCATATAGTTGGCGATCTGTTTGACAGAATCGTTGAACATCAGCGACAGTACAACCAGCGCGAAGAACGCGCCTTTACCCGGAAATTGATGCTTCGCGAGCGGATACGCCGCCATCGATGCAACCAGCACATGCCCAAGTGTGCCGCACCCGGTGATGATGAGCGTGTTAAAGATATATCGCGAGAACGGCACCCACGATTCCGTCAGGATGAAGAACAAATCGGTGAAGTTTTCCAGCGTCGGGCGGCGGACGAACAGTGTCGGCGGGTACTGGAACGCTTCATCCAAAGGTTTCAGCGCGTTGGATACGATCAGTATGAGGGGCAGCGCCATGAATACGCCGCAGATGGCCATCAGCGTAAACAGGAACGCATTCCCCGCCATCGATCTGCCGAGCTTCTGGCTGCCGCGCCGCTTCATTCGCCTACCCTCCTGAGCATCCGTTGAACCAGTTTGTTCGAACCGACCATCAGGACAAACAACAATGTCGCGATGGCGCTGGCATAACCCATCTCAAAGCGATTGCCGCCGTAATCCATCAGGTGCGTGACCAGCGTCGCGCCCGCGTTGTTGATGGATGGATTCCCCGCAAGCTGTATCGACACATCCGCGATGGCGAACGATGATGTGATCTGCATGACCGCCGCGAATAGCAGCTGCGGGCGCATTGCCGGGAGCGTCACATACCACAGTTCCTGCCAGCGGCTGCGCACGCCGTCAATCGCCGCCGCCTCGTATAACCCTTTATCGATCGTCTGCAAGCCGGCGATGAACGCGAGGAAGCCCTGCCCCAGGCTCATCCACAGCTGAACAATCATCAGCGCGGGCAGGACATACTGCTCCGTTTGCAGCCAGAGGATCGGCTCTGAGAGGAAACCGAGCCGCATCAGGATACTGTTGAGGTAGCCGTATCGATCGCCGCTGAGGATGATCGTCCAGATGAGGTACGCCTGCCCGCAGATGGAAGGCGCATAGAAGATCAGCGTCAGCGGGGTACGCACGCGGCGGCTGAACTCGTTGATGATCCACGCGAACAGCAGGCACAGCAGGTAGCTGATCGGACCGGTGACCAACGCCAGCAGAAGCGTATTCTTGAACGCGGTAAGAAACACGGCGTCCTTCAGAAAGAGCTTGAGGTAATTCCGGCCGCCCACCCAGCGTGGCAGCTCCAGCATGTTGAAGAACGTGAATGAGAAGCCCATCGACGCCAGCACGGGCAACACGGTAAACAGGAAGAACAGGAGGAAGAACGGCGCAAGCATATAGTAGCTTGCGCGGTGCGCATATAACTGCGCGAATGCACCGTTTGTCCGCGGTTTGGCGATGGTTGCGCCTGCGTGTTCCTTCATCATGGATGTTCTCCCGTCGGCAAGCCGAATTCTTCACGCTTGTAGGTGATTTCTTCGTTAATGAATCGCACTTGGTCTACCAGGGCTTCGCGCGGATCGGCGAGCGTAAGCCCTTGCACGCCCCGCGCCGCGTCTGCGACAGCCTGGAAGAACGGCTTCGCACGCTGCGTGGTGGCGGAAAAGAACGCGTTGTTCACACCGCGAAAGCTCATATAGCCGCCAGGCGCTTG
Source organism: Clostridia bacterium (assembly GCA_025997215.1). Next base: position 18,635 of record BNUH01000033.1, on the reverse strand, counting down.
CGGAATGCCGAGCACCTGATCACGCTGCGTGCGCAGCATGTCGGCGACTTCCGGCTGCCAGGGCAGACGTTCGAACGTTTCCAGATTCGCCGTTGGGATGCGCGCGGATACGCCCATCAAACTTTCCAGCGCAAGGTCGTATGCGGACTGCGTCGGCGTATCAGTCCACCATTTGAGGAACGTCCATGCGGCGTCCGGATCCTCTGCGGCGCTCATGATCACGCACGCGCTGCCGCTGCCCGCCGCGGCGCGGCTGATCGACCCGTCGGCCTGCGCCGTTCCGGGCACGGGTGCAAACGACCAACTGCCGGCGAGTTCCGGAGCGGAAACCGACAGGTTGCTGAACATGCTGTAGTCCGTGATGACGATGGGCGATTCGCCGGTGCGGAAGCGTTCCTCGACGCTTGTCGCCTTGTCCAGACGATAATCGGTAAAGAATTCGCAGTATATTTGGAATGCCTTGAGCGATTCATAGGTGTTCAATGCCGAGCGCGACAGGGACTCGTCGTAGTACGCCCCGCCATTTTGGAACAGTAGCATCGCGAACGTCGATTCGTTTGGCATCATGCCCAGCGTCATCTGATTTTGAGAGAGCACGCGCATGGCGGCGACGACCTCCGGCCAGGTGTCGGGCGGGTCGATACCCAGCTCGCCGAGGATATCCTTTCGATAGAACATCATCGGGAAGCTTTGCGTTTCGGGCAGTGCATACACCGCGTCACCGAAGCGATACGGCGTTACCGCACTGGCATGAAACCGCGCGAGCACTTCCTCCAGATCGGCGAACCGGCTCAGATCGATAGCCGCGTTGCGCAAGCCATAGTTGAGCGGCTGATCCTGCTGCGCGCTCTGTCCGGGATAGCGCATCCCGTACTGCATACCGCCTGTCTGCGGTCCGCCCTGGCTGTTGCCGCCTAGCTGCACAACGACGTCCGGGCCCTGCCCGGCCAGCGTCGCCTGCATCAGTGTATTGAGATCGACCACCATCAGTTCGACGGAAATGCCTGTAACGGGCGTGAAATCGTTGTCTATCAGCCGTTTGAGAATTCTTGCCTGATCGCGTCCGAAACCGCCCCACAGCGTCAGTTTTGCGCCGGACGACGCTTCCGCACCGGGCGTGTTGCCGATGGAGTTGTAGTCCACGGTAAACGAGGCGATCATACGGTTCAGTTCAAACAGCATGCTGGACAGAAAACCACCGGACGGCGCGAGCGGCGTTTCATCCGGCGAGTACAAGATGATCTCGTCCAACTGAAGCGGCTGGCTGACCGCTTCGTTCAGCCATGCGGCACATCCACGGATGTTCGCGCGGAAGCTGGGCACCTCCTGTGCGAAACGCTCGGTATCCGCGATGATGCGGTTCAACTGATCGCGCATGGATACAAGCGAGCGTTCACGTTCGCCAAAACCGCCCGCCATCGTCCGGAGTTGAGCGATCACTTCGTTCAACGCATCGCGCGCCACCATCAGATCACCGTTCAAGTTGGGCAGGCGGCGGCCGATCTGGTAATCCTGATATTCATCCGGATCGACACCCGTCAGCCGCGTGACCGAACGATACGCGCTATTGAGTTTCTTTACGGTATCTTTGACGATATCGAGAATTTCGGAGATCTCGCCCAGCGTCGCCTCCATGCGCAGCGTATGGCGGCCCGCTTCCAAATAGATGTCGTAGGGCGTACCGAGCTCATCGGCGAGAGGCTGCAGTCGCCAGGATTGTTTATACGCGAACGCATATGCCTGAAACTCCGCGAACGGCACCGCGCCGTCGATCGAAATCGTACGCGACACGGTAGAACCGCGCGTGAAACTCTGCTTAACGTTCAGCGCGATGTGATAGAAGCCGCTCACCGGCACATCGAACGCCCATTCGATCCACTGACCCGGAAGATCCCATACGTATCCGCCAATCGAGTTATTGAACAATTGTGTCGCACTGACGGGCGATACGGCGGGCGACGATTGGTCCTGAACGGGCGAAAGCTGCGATGCGGATACTCGGAGCGCGTCTTCCGCCTGTATGGAAACAATCACATTCTGGGCGTCACGGAATCCCAACGTGTTCCAGCTTTCCAGCGTTTGCACGTAGGGTAGTGGAACCACCGGTTTCACAAGGGAGATGCCGCGAAGATCGATGTCACCGCGCGGATTGACGAGGAGCAATTCGTGCCGACCAGCGTTCAGGTTCAGCACAATGGGCTCAGCGCCCAATTCTTGACTGTTGACGAGTATGACGGTTCTTTCGGATAAATCCTCGGACATGCGGGGCAGCAGGTCGTTGCCATGAACGTCCTTTTCCCATTGTCGCGGTTGGGCCAATACGGCATCCTGCGCGGATTCTGCTTGCCACACGCGCGGCAATACGGTGCTGTGCTGTTCGCCGCCATCCGCAGCGACGCTCAACTGTATATCTGCGCCATAGCCGACCAGCGGCGCATACTCCAGCGCGATCTGGTATTCGCCCGATCCGGCAGTATCAAAAATGTAATGAAACTCCGCCGCACGCGCAGTCAACGGCACGAGGATCATCAGAATCGCGGACAGGAGTAGCCCCATTCGGCCAACCCGCGTGTTCATATGGAACACCTCGCCGCCGTCACGGCACCGACCGTTTCCCCTGGCAGCAGTTCAATCCCGACGGTATCCGGAGGTAGAACGGCCGCGCCGGGGTTTTCGATCTTCTCAATCAGAAGCATCGCCGCAAGCCGGCCGATTTCCCTGCCATCCTGACGGACGGTGGTCAACGGCAGCGGCAGCATTTGCGCCAGTTCAACGCCGTCATACCCTGCGACGGACAGGTCATGCGGAACGCGTAAACCCTCGCGGGCTAGCGACTGGATGCCGACAAGCGCAGTCATGTCGTCCGGCATGAGGATGCATGTCGGGCGTTCATCCAGCGCGAGTAACCGCGCGATACCCGCTCGCGCATGATCCGGCGAGTGATAATATGCCGGGATGAGCAGATCGCCGTCAACCGGCAGGTTCAGTTCCGACATGATCTCCCGGAAGGCATGAAGACGCGCATCTGCCACAAACGAATAAGCGCCGTGCAGGAACGCAATCCGACGATGCCCCCATCCAACCGCGTGCTGGATGAGCGCGCGGACGCCTGCGCGGTTGTCGCTCAACACGCAATCGCGTTCAGGAAACGGGTGGTCAATGGTAACCATTGGCGTGCCGCTATCGACCAGCTCCTGCACCTCTGGGTTATAGAAATCCAGACACATCAGCACGATACCATCCAAATTGCGGTAGGATGCGTGCTGCAGGTACGACAGGCGGCGCTCACCGACCTTGTGTGTGATCAGCGTAACAACATATCCGCGCCGTTCTGCTTCCCGTTTCAGTCCGTGCAGGATCGTCACGAAGTACATTTGAAGCAAGTTGTCGCATGTTTCATCATCCAGCACGATCGCTATATTATAGGAACGGTTTAACTTCAGTCCGCGGGCTAGCGCGTTGGGCATGTATCCGATCTCTTCCGCCGCCGCCAATACGCGCGCACGAACATCTGCGCTGACACCGCGGTAATGGTTCATCACCTTGGACACGACCGATACGCTGACGCTGCATTTCTCCGCGACATCGCGGATCGATGCGTTGCACGCCGCCTTGCGCGGCGCACAAGCGGCACAAAGTTCGATCGACGGAACAGCCTTGTCGAGATCCTGCTTCATGATGTTGAACCTATATTCATTATGTATACTGTAGTGCATGGAAATCGTTTTCCATGCAGGTAGTATACCAGAACTCGACAGTTTTGGCAATAGTTTTTGTCACTTTATATAGTATTTTTTGTTACCCTGCCGATTGAAAAAACAAATGCCCCGAGGTAACGGCGTTGGTCAGGTATACTCTGACTATAGACCTAATCACCCTGGATAGTATTACCAATCCTAAGACAATAGCTAGGGCTGGAGCCATCAGTGAGGAGCGGGCTAAAGAGCTAATCGCTCAATATGCCCAAGAATGAAATACCGACCCGAGTGAACTTGGAAGTATCGTAGCCGTCCTTATCGGGTGGCTTTTCTATAAAGGCAATGCACCATGCCTCCCGCAGATTGTTGAGGTATTCAACAATAAATGCAAAGACTATTAGGAACATCCTAATGTTGTTAGCACACAGTCTTTTTCAATGGTGATAGTCGTCAACCCTGTTTACGACTATCACCTTGATAAACACAAAGATAAGCTAATGAATTTTCTAGAACCAAAATGTGATCATTCGTACAGATGATATTTTTGTTTGGCATGCGTATAAGCCGCCCGGCCGGATGCGTGCGCATCGATTAACGCATCCGCGCTTAAACCGCTGTCCAAGTATCCGGGGACTGCCAATATCTTCTCCAGATATTTTGTAAACACTGGTTCAGATAATTCCTCAGCGACGTCATGACCGGCGCTTGTATCGCGATAAATGAGCTTATCGCCATACAGAGCCCGGATTTCCTCAAGCAATACAAGGGCCGTACGGAAAGATTGATACTCTCTCCGATCGGAAACATGCACCTGAATGCCCGAGCATAGCTCATGCGCAAACGGCCCGTATGTGGGCTTAAAATACGCTGGCCCAAATGTCGCTCCATCAAGGCCTCGCCTGCGCATACGCATCGCAACCTCACTGCCGGCCATCCACGGCGCGCCGATCAGCTGAAACGGCTGGGTCGTTCCGCGCCCCTCGCTGATGTTGTCAATGCCTTCGAATATGCACATTCCTGCATATATTATATTGGATTCCGTTGTGGGAAGGCTGGGCGAGGGCAGCACCCACGGCAGATCGGTCTCATCATAGTAAAGGCCTCGTCGCCAACCTTCCACCTTAACTACATGCAGGTCGCAGCCCACCGAAAACTCACCGTTGACATAGCGGCAGAATTCGCCCAGCGTGAGGGCTGTGCGCGTGGGCAAACCATAATCGCCTACCACGGTATGCATAGCAGACGGGCATACTGTTCCTTCAACGATTTCGCCGCCGATCGGCGCAGCGCGGTCGAGCACAACCATGGGTTTTCCAGCCTTAGCGCAGGCTTTGAGCACGTTGGCCGCGCACGCCAGATACTCATAGAAGCGCACCCCGGCTTCCTTTATGTCGAATACGACAATATCAACAGCCGAAAGCATCTCTTCGGTCGGGGCGGCGCATTGTCTGCTGAATATACTGTAGGCGGGTAAACCCGTCGCCGCGTCCGTGTAGAAGGGTGTCGTCTCGCCTAAGCGGTATTCGCCGCGAATACCCAGGATTGTGTTGAACAGAGCGGTGACGTTGAAACGCGCGGCAAGCACGTCGACGCACGGGGTCAGATACCGATCGACAGCTGAGCCGCCAGTCGCCAAGCCGATCCTTGCGCCGCGCAGCAGTTTATCCAAAACCTCCGGACGATCTATACCGTTGAGTACCTTTACCTTGCCGCTCATATGTTTTCCTCCGCCCATTGGATTTTGAACAGCCGCGTCTCGCCTGCCTGCATAAGGAAATCAGTGAAGGATTCACAACCCTCTAGAACTTCATCGGTAAATGCGTCGCGCAGGCTGCCTTTGCGCGGTAGATACAGGCGTTTGCTGCCTGCCGTGCGCGCGTGAAGGGCTGCGTATGTATCATTGGCATAAACAACGTCGCAGTCGAAGTTGTAGATATGCACGCCCGCCGCCAACGCCAAATCACGCAGAAGCGCGCTGGGCAGTACCAGTGGGAGGCTCCACGCGGTCAGCTCCGTCTTTCCGCGATGCAGCACCAGTCCTGGCGCTCCGTTATCCAGCCGCCGAACGACGATGTCCGTTTTCGCGGGCAGGAGTTCCGGTACCGGCAGTTCAGGCGATTCTTCCGGGAAATGAATATTATCGCTATGATCCGAACCACTTGTCTCGAACCGCGCGGCTGACTTTGCCTCAAGCTGGTCACCCGACGCGGATCTAAACCGTGCCGCGGATATCTCGCCGTATGGCGACGGCTGCCACGCTATGCCTGTCAGCAGAGTGGGGTTAACCTTCTCAGAACCCGGTATGCCTGTAAACAACAACAGGCGCTCGGCGGATTTCCAACGTTTCAGCGCCGCCAAATGCGATTCCGTCCAGTCGGTCGCAAATGGGAATATCGCCATGCGATACTGGGCTGGATCAACATTCTCAAGATCCGATAAAAGATAAACGTGATACGGCGCACCTAGCCAGCCCAATTCTTTCAGCAGAATGTATATCGTCTGATTATTCGCAAGTCCACCCGGCTGCAGCCGCGAATATACCTTCTCATCAAAGAATAACGCAATCTGTGCGGATTGGCGCATTGTTCCCGCGGCCGTTTCGGATTCGTATATCGCGCGGGCTTTCGCCTGAAACGCCATCAGTTCCGGCGCGTCATACCAGCCGCCCCACATATCGAACCACCATATGGCGGTGTGATGTGTCAGAACTCGTGCGAACGCTTTGCCCATCTGGCCCAGCGAACCTTCTATGGTATCAGGACCCCACCATACCGTCTCGTCATAGCGGTCGTTTGCGACGGGGTTGGCGAATGTCATACATTGGCTGATCGGCTTGGAAAGATTGGTGCGGACGTCCGCTTCCATGAACCATGGCTTGCCGTGCAGCGCAGCTGAAGTGACAGGACCTTGAAACGGCCAATCTACGCCCGCTGCGCGTCTGTCCATATATGTGAACGGGCTGGCCAGGAAATCCACCGCGTCGTCGGCCAGCAGCATTCCAAGCGCGGCGTGCCCGTGCTCGGGGTTCGGCACATTGACTGTATATCCGTAGAACGCGCCCATTATCTGGCGACCGCCAGTGATATCCTTCGCAAGGCGGCTCACTCGAATAACGGCACTTGCCAACGCTTCGCTGTGATATCGATAATAATCTATAACCGACACTTCAATTACAGGATCGCGCAGTTCACCGTGCAGGCAATATGCTCTCTGGGAGGGATGGGGCGGTTGAACGTCGTCAATAGCCGTATACTCGGCGTTCCATGCGTGATTGAGCCGCTCCACCGATCCATAACGTTCCGTCAGCCAGACGCGGAACTCGCGTTTTGCCTGCTCTGAAAAATCCGCATATTGCCGGGCGTGCAGCACCGGACGAATGAATTCCTCGGTGCTGCCGCACGCCAGATGCCATCCGAGCACATATTTATCCCAGCCCGACCACTCAAGCCAGACTTGGAACGCGCGCATGGGCGGCTCCATCGCGCGGGAGAATCCCGGTTCGGCGTATGAAACGCGAAGCGGCGCGCCTTGGTAATCGCGGCAAACCGCCTCGGGATGAGCGGCCTCCCACCAGGAGGGCGGCTCGAGCATCAGGCGAGGCAGCAGGTATACCTCTCCAGGTGCCGCATCGAGGACTATCTTGCGAAAATCCTCGTCCACGGCGGAGAAATCGAACGTGTCTGGGCCCTTCCAGAATCCCGGACGGAACGGACGAATGCCGCTGACGGGATTTATTCCGCGATCCCCGGCGTAAACACCTGTTGAGTATAGGCGGACTCCCGCCTTCTGAAACCCTGTGTAATCAGCTTTCGACGGCTGATATGATATGTACGCATACGGCGGAATGTGCTTGCCGTCCGCCTCTATTAGGAAACCCGAGTCATGTCGGATAATCCGGCTATTAATCATGGTTATTCCTCCGTATTCACGCTACCGTAGTACGAGTACGGCCAGTTCGCTGTCGGGCGCGGTTATGACCAGGCTGCGCTTGCCATTCGCTTCGGCAATTCTGTATTCGGTTTCTGCTTCAACCGACGGGGCTTCGAGCGTGCGAACTGTAAGGCGTGGCAGTGCGTCGCCAAGCCATTCAATGCTGATTTCGCCGGACACATGATGTTCGTTTGCAACGGCGAGCAACGCACCGCGCTCCAGCTCAAAACGCTTTACTAGCAGCTTTTCAGGAACCGCGCCAAGCCCTTTATTATCAACAAACCTGCCCTGACCGTAGGCCTCCAGCCAATGGCGGCGCAGCGTGTTCTGCTTTAGCAGCCGTTCGGCTTGTTCAGGATCGCGGTCGAAACCGTTGTCCCACTCAAGGTCATATGTCCATAAATATGAGCCTACGACAAACGCCTTGTACAGCAGCTCGGTCGAGCGGCGCGCCACGTGATCTGCGCGCATACCGGAGTGCCGGCGCGGGTTCATCATATCCACCAGAATTTGATCCGGGAATGTGTATTTATACAGTTCGGGATACGCCCCGCTGAACAGGTAGAACATCGTTGAGACCAGCTGCCCCGAAACGCCCTCGCCGTGTATATCGCTGCAGCCTTCGTACAACAGCGCCATGCCGTCCGGATCATACCCGGCGCGCATGTTCTCGAGCATCCGTTCATAGCCCTGATTCCAGCCTGCGGGGTTGCCCTCGTGCTCTTTGTGATCAGGATGATAGCATAACACGGACGGTCCCATAGCCAGTTGATCGAGGTACATGCTATCCGCGCCGATGGTGTGTGTCAGATAGTTGACCACTCCGACAAACTCATCATGCCATGCAGGACCCTCGGGGCACATGCTTGCGAACGAGAGATCGCGCGCGCCGTACTGTTCGATATGGAGATTCCCGCTGCGCTCCATTATCGCGCTGTTCTTGATGAGATCCGCCCTGCTTTCGTATTTTATATTGCATAAGCGGGCGTTGAGATAGAATGCGACATGACCGCCGCGTTCGCGGACGGCGCGCACTGCATCGATGAGATCCTGCTCCGTGCCAAGGTTGGGATTCGGCGTATACTGCGGGAAGCCGTTGTCGAAACCGTCCACATTCCAACCGGAGAGCAGCAGATGGTTCATACCCAGTGCCAGAGCCTTGTCATACAACGCGGGGATATCGGCGAAGCGGTGAACGATTCCGCCGCCCTGATACTGGAAGTCATAGTGCGCTGCAAGGCCTGGGCTCTTCTCAAACCATTCGGGGCGGTGTTTTTGAACTTGCGGACGCAGTACGGTTTGCCTCCACTCGCGATAGTCATCGGCAGCCCAGTGCCAGTCGCCTTCATGCAGTGCGATTATGCACGGATCGCTTTTCCACGTGCCTTCGGTGAGGCATGGATAGTGCACGATCATCAGCGACAAACCGGGCTTCTCCTCGCCGAAGCTCTCAACCCGCAATGCTTTCATCACCAGATTCTCATTGCGGCAGGTGATGTAAAGTCCTGTATTCTCATTTTCATCGAATAGATCCATCCAAAGCATCGAACCTGCGCCGGAATACGGCAGCTCATAATGATGCGCACCATTCTTACCGGGTGCGCCGTAAGGCCCGCCTAATTGATAATCATACATGTATTCCTGCCACTTCCATTGAACCGAAGCGGGTTTCTTCACAAGCGTGGCGACGGGGTTCACTACGCGCTGACCCGCGTGCATCGGCAGCACCAGTATGTCGTCACTCCAGTCGTCGCCCAGCCAAACGCCACTGACGTACGGGAATAACGCTCGCTGTATCTCCAAACCGGGCAGATGATGGGTGATCTCAATTTGCCAAACTGTCTTGCATGATCCGGCGGGCAGATCGACTGTAATCCGCACCGCAATATCCAGTTTGCCAGATTCAGTCATGACGTGCGGATAATCGAGGGTGACGTGAGCGCTGTCCGCGTCCTGCCGAACATTCAGCTGCGGTTTCAGCTCCGGATCAGCCAGCATCTGCGCGTAGCGGGGCGGCACAGCCTGAAACGCGGGCGCGCTTGATTCGCCCTTACCGGCGGGAAAAAATCCTTCCAGCCGGAAAGGGGTATACGCTGCCCTCTGATGGCTCTTGATCACGTTGTCCCATGTTTTTTCGTTGACCAGCTCGAGCAGCTCGCCGCTGAGCGCGTCGACCGTCAGTGTGATAAGGCCGTTGGTTGCGTGCAGTCTTGATTGATACATTTGCTCTCCTCCAATTATTTATGAATCATACGAATTCGATTTTATATTAACGATGTATTCATATATCTTCTGCGTCCTCCTGGTTATCTGATACCGCAGGAGACTCCAGCGATTCTTGCTGCTGCGACTGGCGGTACATCATTGGCGTCATGCCGTACAGTTTGCGAAACTTACGGATGAAGTTCGATTTATCCACATACCCGCATGCCGCCAGCAGCTCGGTGATATTCATGCCTGTATCGCGCAGCAGCGTGCGGGCGCGCTGCATACGCTGCGCGTCCAGGTAGTGCATCGGGGTGATATGAGTCTGATCCTTGAACGCGCGGGAAAGGTGCCCGGCGGAAACGTGCAGCGTATCAGCCATCAAATCAATGTTAAGCGAAGTAAGTGATATATTGCCGTCAAGGAACGCCATTGCGCGCCCGACAAGCGCCGTGTTGCGCGAGCGTTCCAACTGCTGCCGCCCGTCAGCCATTGCGTCCAGCAGATTCTCCAACCCTTCCTGCAATTGGGTGATTGTTTCCGGCTGCAGTGTAAGCATAGCATCGATGGCGCTCTTCCAGTCGGTGGAATCGGGCGGGCTCATGCCGTGCAGCGTTTGGCGCATGGAAAGCAGCAGCAACGTCATCGACTGGCGGGCGTGTGCGCTCTGGCTGCAGCGCGTGGCGCAGTCGATATATTCCGAGAGCTTTTGGCGACAGACGTCATATTCCTCAAGCTGCAGCGCGCGAAGCACCCCGGCCTCAAGATTCGCCCACTCCTGCGCCGCGGCGCTTTCAGAACGCGGATCGCCGGCGCAGAATATGCATCCCTCGCCAACCATGAAGCGCCTGTCCGTCTCCTCCAGCGCTTCATCTGCGGCGTTGCTGACGCTTTGGAAATCATATATCGGACGCGATATGCCTATTGTCAGCGACAGGTTGAGATCCTGCGCCGCTATATGCAGTATGCGCGTCGCAAGCGAGTACACGCTGTCCCTGTCCAGCGGGAAGGCATCTCCTGCGAGAGTTTCCTCACTTAACCTGTCAGCCTGCCCGACATCTTTGCCTGTGTTTGCTGCGCCGCAATTGCCGTTCAGCAGCAGTGCGACATGCAGCTTCCACCCGAAATCGCAGCCGACGCCCGATAATCCCGAATCCAACACAGCCTGCTGCGCCAGCTCGATAAGCTCCGCGCGGACGAGATCGCGCATTGCGGGAGCAAATCGCTGCTTGAACCCCTGCGCGTCGTCGATCCGCAGTATCAGTACACGGAATGCCGGGCCATCCAGACGAATGCCGTCCTCGCGCAGCAGGTGCAGAAGCGTATCCAATTCATCCAACTTTTCCTCAAACAGCTTGTTGAGCAGGTGCGTATACATAACACCGCGCTGCGAATGCAGCCGTCCGCGCAATTGCTCGACATTGTTTTCAAGATGCGTGAGGGTGTCGGATATAAGGTCGAATTCATTCGGATACGCTCGCTCCGTAGCTGGCATCAGCCGACGCGCTTTATGAGTAAGGCGGCGAACAGGCTTATCCGCCTGCACTGTAAGCACGGCGGCGACCGCGATCGCGCATATAACCCCGACGAACAGGAATATCAAGACTTCCCGTACTCCCTCATGAATGGCGGCGGCAATCGCCACATCCGGAAGGAGCATCTGTACTATCAGCCCGTTGTACGCGTTGATTTGCGCGTGACTGTAATACGACCGTCCGTCAAGCGTGAGGCGATCCTGATCCAGAGGAATGGCGGCTGCTGAGTCCGAGTCGACATTATCGGGAAGGTTATGTGCATATAGCAATCCGCGCTGCGGATCGGATATCAGTATGCTTGAAGCCTCTGGAAGGTTGGCGCGCAGGATGCGATCTTCAATAGCCTTCTGGTTAAGCATAAACAGCATAATACCCCGCGTATTGCGTCCGCTTCGGTTCAGCGGCACCACATATGTCATGAATTGCAGCCGTTCCATACCGCGATAAAGCACAGGCTCCATCGGCCGGAAGAAGGCGGCTATGTATTCCTCCATGTGCTGTTCCAGCTCTCCAAGGCTCCACTGATTATACCGATAAAAGAACTCGAAGAACATGCTCTTGGAGACCGTGCCGCTTGCGGCATATACCTTGCCTGTGCCGTCGAACATTTGCGTCGTATAAACGACAGCTATGTCGCTTATATCGCCAGCTGCAACGATTCGCGCCAACTCACGGTTTGCGGAGAGCGCGTAGTACGCGTCATCCTGCAGCAGCGTCGGCAATATCTTGCCGTCCGCCTGGAGCGTGAACGCGGTGCGGTCCATCTCCCTGCATAGATCAGCCATCGCGTCCGCGAGCGATACGACGCCGCGCTCCGCCGAGGCTGTCAGATGCTCGCCGGTCATATTCCGAATCGCGCCGTAGACAGGGAAGCCGAGTACGGACAGCAATATTACCGCAAGCAGCAGATAGCTGTACAGATGCCGTGCACGGAACGATAGGAGTAAAGAAGAGGACGGAGAGCGTCCTCTTCCTTTGGAGTCTTTCATGAATCAATCTTGGTTGTAGCGGTCCAAACCAGCCTGCACGATCTGACGGTATTCATCAAGACCCATCTTTTCGAGGGTAGATACGTATGTATCCCACGTATCAAGCGATTCGCTGCCGCTGATGTACTTCGCACGCATATCCGTCACGTATGTGTCGATATCCAGGCGCAGGTCGACGAGGCGTTCGTTTTCTTCCTCGGTATAGGTGAAGTTGGCTGGCCAAATCTCTTCCGGTCCGTAAGGGATCAGGTTCTGCGCGGCCGTAACGGTGATTTCGGGGACAAGGTGAACTGCGAAGTGCAGATCGTCAGCGACCGACGGGTTGCTTCCGCCCGACCAGCAAACGTACGTTCCGAGCGCTTCTTCCATGCTCATGCCATCCGGATTGGCCTTCACGAAATCGGTGAACTGGGGATTTCCGTCTTCGTCGTAGTAGAAGGTTTCGCCTTCAATGCCCATGAAGAAAAGCGTTCTGCCTTCATCGCTGTAGAAATAATCGATGTAGCGGAGTACGGCTTCAACATTCTTGCAGCTGCTGGTGATGAATGTGTTGCCGCTGCCGACTGACAGAATGATCGCGCTGTAAAGCTGATCGCCGTTCGGTCCGACTAATGGAGCCGGCAAGCCTAGAAAATCATTCTTGTACGCTTCCATGTAGTTATTGTTATGCACGAAACCAAACGCGACTTGATTTTGATTGGCTTTGGCGGAGAAACCAGCCAAGTCGATCGTAAAGATTTCCTGATCCAGCAAACCTTCGCTATAGAGCGAGCCTATGTATTCGAGCATCTGACGATAGCTGTCGGCTGTCGGGATAAAGCGCAGCGCGCCTTCCGGATCGATATCCCATAAAACGGAGCTGGAACCGCGGGTAAGCAATCCGTATGAGCCATAGAAGGCGTTGAGGACGCCACCAATACTCTGGCTGGACAGAGGGATTTCATCCGCCTGACCGTTGCCGTTCCAGTCGCTTGTCTTGAACGCGCGGAGCTGTTCGGTGAACTCGTCCAGCGTTCCGGCAGGAGCAAACCCAGCGGATTCAGTCCACTTTGCGTTGTAGAACAGTTTGGGGCTGACGTTCGACGGAGATGAAGTTACGATGTAGGGGAAGCCGTAGATATGACCGTCAGCCATTGTGACAGCCTTTTCGATGGCGGGATTTTCAGCCAGCATCGTGCTAAAATTGGGAGCGTAGTCGTTCAGCAGTCCGTCGATAGCGACAAGCTGCCCTTCTGCGGCATAGCTTGTGACGTTTGGGTTGGTTATCGTGGTCTTGAAAATGATGTCGGGCAGCGTGTTCGCGGCGAACAGCAGGCCCAGGCGTTCGCTTGACTGCGCGGAAGGTGCGCCTTCAAACTCGATCTTAATTCCGGTGAGTTCTTCCATTACCTTCCAGATGGCGAGGTCGTTGAAATCGCCCTTGGTGTACGGACCCATTGTGCCGAATCCGGTCAGAGCAATCGGTTCATCCACAATCGGGAATCCCTCGGTGTGCACCTGCGCAACCGACAGTGCGGGTATGCACAGCAGTGCGAGTGCGAGCAGGACGGACAGATACTTTTTCATGACAGACCCTCCTATATTTATTGTATATTAACCGACCGATGCCGGCTAAGGATGATGAAACCGCGCTAACCGCGCTAACCCTTAATAGCTCCAACCATTACACCCTTTATAAAGAAGCGCTGCAGGAAGGGATAGATCATCAGCATCGGCAGCGTTGATACTATAATCAGCGCGTATTTGATTTGCTCCGCGATCATTGCCCGGCTGGCGATAGAATCGATGTCCGACATCATGTCCTGCGATACCTGATTCTGGATGAGTATCGTTCGCAAGACTATCTGTAGCGGGTACATGCTGGATTTTGTAATGTATATCAGCGCTCCGAAGAACGCGTTCCAGTGACCCACTCCGTAGAACAGAATCATGACGGCAAGTATAGGTTTTGACAGCGGCAGCACTATCCGCAGAAGCAGACCGGTATTCGTCGCGCCGTCAACCATCGCGGCTTCCTGAAGCTCGATTGGAATTGACGATGTAAAATACGTGCGCATCACGATAGCATTGGACACACTGACCGCGCCGGGGATCACCAGCGCCCACACCGTATTCACCAGATTAAGGCTGCTCATCGTAAGGTACGTAGGGATAATGCCGCCGGAGAAGAACATTGTGACAGCCAGTATGCCCATGAAGAAATTACGTCCCACCCAGTCTTTCCGGGAAAGGGGATACGCCGCCAGAACGGTCAGAACGAGGTTGATCGTCGTGCCCAATAAGGTATAGAAGATCGTGTTGCGGTAGCCTGTAATTATATTTGAATCGCGGAACACCATGCGGTATCCCTGTAAATTCAAGCCCTTAGGCAGCAGACCAAGCTGGCCGCTCATAACAAGCAGCGGATCGCTGATTGACGCGATAACCACAAACCACAGCGGATACAGTATTACAACCAATATCAGCAATACTAACAGCAGGTTGACGACGTCAAACGCCTTGTCACCAAGAGATTGCCGCCGAAACGCCGCACTAAACATGCTGCAGCCTCCTTCGAATGAGATGAAGCGCCCGAAAACAACAGATTACCACAGGCTGGTGTCGCCGACACGGCGAGCGATCTGGTTGACGGTGAGCAGCATGACCACATTGATAGCGGAGTTGAACAGACCGATTGCGGACGCGCTGCTGTAATCCCTGTCGATAAGTCCGCGCTGATAAACAAGCGTAGATATAACCTCCGCAGAGCTGCGGTTCAGATCATTCTTCAGCAGGAAGACTTTTTCAAACCCCACGTTCATCAGTCCGCCGCATTGCAGTATGAGCAGTATGACTGCGGTCGGCAGTATTCCGGGCAGATTTATGTGCCAAACACGCTGCAGCCGGCTTGCGCCGTCCATTATCGCGGCTTCATGAAGCTGTACGTCTATACCAGCCAGTGCCGCGATGTATATAATCGAACCCCAGCCAGCGCTTTGCCAAACGCCGGTCCATACATATATCGATTGAAAATACTTCGGCGTTCCCATGAAATATATGGGTTCGACACCGATGCCTTTAAGCAGATTGTTGATGGCGCCGCTGCTTGGCGACAAAAACAGGATGATCATAGAACACATTACGACAGTCGATATGAAGTGCGGCGCGTATGTGATTGTCTGCGCGACACGCTGCAGCTTTCTGGAGCGCAGCTCGTTCATTATCAGCGCGAGCAGAATCGGAGCAGGGAACCCAACCGCCAGCGAATACAGGCTGATGGTCAGCGTATTGCCTACAACCTCGATGAAATAGTGGCTGTTGAAAAACCGCTGAAAATTGTACATGCCGCGCCATGGGCTGCCCCAGATCCCCTTGACACCGGAGAACTTCTTAAACGCGATCTGCACCCCGTACATGGGTACATAGTGATAAATAATAAAATAAACGAGCACAGGCAGAAACATGACATACAGTTCCCAATTGCGGTATATACGCCTCCAGGAACGCTGCCGGGCGGTGGACGGTTGAACGCGTACACTTGTCATCGCGGCACGTCCTTTCAGTGTCAGGTCAGGCGAATTTTGAGGCTAATCGACAACATTAAGTGTACATCAGTTTTAATGAATTGCAAGTTGCAATGTATTCCAGCATATGCAAATCCTGATGAAGTGCTTGAAGCGATTCGTAGATGCGGCGCGCTGGGCGCTAAGCGTGCGTTTGTCGGTTCGTCGCAGCAGTTTTACTATAATATTGGCTTTCGGCCTTATGCTATTTCGACTTGGTGGAAGTAGGGGAGCTTTATAACTAATTCTGAGACAGGGGTGCATAAGACCGTGCTCCTGAGTTTGCCTTGAGGAAAAGCGAGAGCGAGAATTGTGCGATATGACGGTCGGTGTGGTCGGCACAGGGTGAATCTGCAAGGTGCTTCCGTCCTGAGAAGCAGATGTGATTATCATTAATAGAGCAATAAGATGATTGGCGCAGTCGATACGCCTATTTTAATATCTATTATGTCAAAAGAATCGACGTGATAGGGGTATGAGATAATAGTGAAGGCGTGGCATTGCGGCCGCAATCCACGCTGCAGTCGATGTCGCAGGAAGCGTTCACGGCGTCGCAAAGGCTGGTTTTCGCGTCGCCACCCATGGGTTTATCGCATATTGACGCCATGATGAACGCCAGCACCTGTAAGCACCAAATAACCAGCCCGTTTTTGACAACTAGACCATGTGAATATTGAACTATGAGACTGCCGCGCAGAATGTGTAAACCTCCAAAAACAGAACCAAACTAGAGTTAGGGGAGGGAAGAAAATGGCAAAGAAAGCAAAGGGAGAAAAGAGCCTGCTGCGCCAGTTGATCGAGGAGCGCGGGGTAAAGGATCTGGGCGGAGTACACGCCTTGGTCAAGGAACTGACAGCGTCGATGATCCAAGAGGTTATGGACGCAGAACTGACGGAAGAGTTGGGTTACAGCAAGTACAACTACCAGCACAAAACGACGCAGAACAGTCGTAATGGATCGTATCCCAAGAGTGTCATCAGCACGGAAGGGCAGATAGAGCTGCAGGTGCCGCGTGATCGCAACGGGGAATACGAGCCGCAAATTGTTAAGAAACACCAAACGGACATATCTGAAATTGAGGATAAGATCCTGTTCTTGTACTCGCAAGGGACGTCGACACGCGATATCGAAAAGGCGATGCAGGAATTATATGGGATCGAAGTGGATGCGACGCGGGTGAGCCGGATCACAGAAAAACTCATGCCGGTCATCCGCGCCTGGCAGGACAGACCGCTTGAGAGCGTGTACGCAATGGTGATGCTGGACGCAATCCACTACAAGGTACGCGAGGAAGGAGCAGTGGTCAAGAAAGCAGTGTATATCGCTATCGGCACGGATTTGGAGGGGAAAAAAGACGTACTGGGACTGTGGATCGGCGCGAGCGAAGGAGCCAAATATTGGATGAGCGTACTTGCGGGGTTGAAAAACCGAGGAGTACGGGATATACTGATAGCGTCGATGGACGGATTGACAGGATTTTCGGATGCTGTGGCTGCAGTATTTCCCAAGACTGATGTGCAGCGGTGTATAATCCATCAGATTCGGGCGTCGACAAAGTACGTATCGTATAAGGATATCAAGGCGTTTACAGCAGGTTTGAAGCCAATATACCAAGCGCCGAGTGAAGAATCCGCATTGGAAGCGCTGGACGCATTAGAGGCTGCATGGGGGAAAAAGTACCCGTCAGCGATACAATCCTGGCGTTCTCATTGGGATGAGCTGGCGACGATGTTCAGGTATCCGGAAGAAATTCGGCGGATCATCTACACGACGAACGCGATTGAGAACTTCAATCGCCAGCTGCGCAAGGTAACCAAGACCAAAGGCGCGTTTGTCAGCGAGGATGCGCTGCTAAAGCAACTGTATTTGGTAACGATCCAGGTGACTGAGAAATGGACAATGCCCATACGCAACTGGGGAGCGATACTCGCGCAGTTGACGGTCTACTACGGCGAGCGGATCACGCAGCCCGCGTAAAAGGAACGCACAAACCCCCAACCGTCCGTCTTGACTGCGCGGCTGGAAACCGCTGTGCAGGCTATGCCGACGGCGATGGGAACCAGCAAAGCACAAGCCCTCTCGCCGTCGGCATATCCAGCGTAGCGGTTTCCAGCCGCGCAGTCAAGACCAAGCTCGCTTCGCTCGGGACTGCGTTCTGGCTGTGACACAGGGGGGAACGGGCCTCTGGCTCCGAGAACCTACTTCCGCTGCGGCGGGTGCTTTCCTGGCTGGGCGCTTCTTTATGGGTGATGGGTTTACACAATTGGTGCGGCACTACCCGACTGTATGCGTATTCAGGTTGTCCATGACAAGAACCACTTTCTGCGCATCAGTATACTGCTCGTCGAGCAGCCATTTGATTTGCTCAGCCCAGTCCTCGCAAGTGCGCTGCGGTAAAGCCAAAGCGTGACGCCAAGCTGCAAGCGGTTCGGTGAACATAAAAATAGAACATGTGCCTTTTCTATCATACTCGCAATCGTATTTCTCTTTGTGATTCGTCTCGCTCATCGAAAAGGGCTCAACATGATCCTCGACAAACTGAAATGGTTTTTCGTCCATGCACACGACCGGATGTTCTTTGTCATACGGCCTTGCATAGACCTCTAAGGTATCCTCCATTTTTGCTACAAATTCTGCGTTTTGTTTTGGCGGAATACACCACATTTTGCTCAAATGAGGCTTATATTTCGTTTTTTTAAAAGCGTATGCACCGAAACATCTGAAATGCTTTCAATA